>QHUE01000197.1 GCA_003221825.1 Gemmatimonadota bacterium | reverse complement strand
ACATCCGGGGCCAGCTGGTCGAGGCTGTCCGGCATTACGAGCGCGCCGTCGAGAACTATCGCGCCACCAATGACGAGCATGGCTCGGCCAGGGCATACGTCAATCTTGGCATCGCTCATACCGACCTGCGGCAGTACGATTGGGCCGACAGCTATTTCAGCAAGAGTTACGAGATCGCCGAGCGCGCAGGCGACGTGTATTTGCAGGGGATGTGCCTGGCGAATCATGCCGAGGCGCACTTTCTGCGCGAGCGCTACGACCAGGCGCGCCGGATGGCCGAAGCCGCGCTCGCGATCTTCGATCAGCTCGATTTGCGCGCCGACAAGTCGGAAGCCTACAAGCTCATCGGCATGGTCTATCGCGAGACCGGCCGGCCCGCGCTCGGCGAGTCGCGGCTGCGCTCGGCGATCGAGCTGGCCGTGAGCGCCGGCTCCGTGCTAAACGAAGCCGAGGCGGTGCGCGAACTGGCGCTGCTGATGCAGGCCATGGGCCGCAACCAGGACGCGCTGACACTGCTGAACCAGGCGCACCGGCTGTTCGGCCGGCTCGACGCGCGCGTCGACCTCATCTACGTCGGCGGCAAAGTCTCGGAGCTCGAGACCACCTATTTCGACGTGGTGCGCGAGTGGGGGCAGTCGATCGAATCGGCGGACAGCTACACGTTCGGCCATTGCGAGCGCGTGGCGCAGCGCGCCCTTGCCGTAGCGCGCGAATTGACGCTGGATGAAACGGCCCTGACCACGATTCGGCTGGGCGCGTACCTGCACGATCTTGGCAAGGTCCGGGTGCCGCACGAGATCCTGAACAAGCCCGGCCCGCTGACGCGCGAGGAGTTCGAGATCGTGCAGATGCATCCGATCTGGGGCCTCGAGCTGCTCGCCGCCGTCGAGTTCCCCTGGGACTTGAAGCCCATCATCCGCTGGCATCACGAGCGCTATGATGGCACGGGCTATCCCGACCGCCTGCGCGGCGACGAGATCCCGGTCGCAGCGCAGATCGTGGGAATCGCGGATGTCTACGACGCGCTGACGACCGCGCGTTCCTACCGGCCCGCGGTGTCGCACGAGGCCGCGATGGTGGAGATCGAAAGGTGTCGCGGCTGGTGGTCAGACTCCGTGTATGAGGCCTTCTTGAACTCTAGAGCAGAAGTGCTTCCACCCGATATGCGTGCACCATCTTCGCTCGAAGAGACCATCCGAAGACTGTAAACCGGCCGTCCTGCGACGCCACGAGCGCGAGCGAGTCGCGCTGCTCGTGCACGAACTGCGCCGCCGACAGATGCCGTGTCCCACCCAGCTCCGACGCATGCACCGTGACCGGCGTGTGACCGAGAATCGGCTCGCGCACGAGCACCTCCCCGACGAACGGTCCTGACTCCGTTCGCCCGATCTTCGCCCCGAATGCCAGCACGTCCCAGCGATCGCTGAGCACGACGGCGCCGTCGACCGCGGTCAGCCCGCCGATCGCGTCGGTCGCGTCCTTGAACGCGCCGTCGCGGTCGCCCAGGCGCACCAGGTCGCCGAGCTTCGAGAAGGGCGGCGCGACGGTGTAGGGGACCGAGACGATCGACTTGCGCCACGCGTCGCTGCCGTGCGGCACCACCAGCAGCGAGCCGCCGTGCCCGTGCGCGCGCATCGAGAGCGCGAGCGGCAGCAGCACGTTGTCCGAGTTGCCCGACGCGGGATCGAAGCCGAGCAGCGTGGTGACGAAGTCGGGGCACTCGGACGCCAGCGTCCCCTCCGCGTCGACGATCTTCACCTGATCGCCCTCGAGCACCGCGACGTTGGCGAACTTGCCGTCCGGATCGGCGCGCCGGTGCTTGATCACCAGCAGGCCGGGCTCGATCACCTCCACGACAAAGCAAAGCGGCGGGATGGTGCGCGTCGCGCCCCAGACATGCAGATCGCCGCCATTCTTCCAGACACCCAGGTGAATGCCGGGCCGTTCGACCGCGGGCGAAAGCTTGGTGAGGTTCGCGGGGTCGAGCGGCAGCGGGCGTTCGACGAAGAGCGCGGTGCCGGCGGCCTCGGGCGGGAGGTAGGCCAGCGAGATGGTCGGCTCGCGGCCTTCTTCCCGCCGCAGGCTCGCCCAGAAGGCGGCGTTGACGATGCGGTCGATCGTGGCGGCGTCGGGGATCTCAGCCTTGATGCCGGCGAGCTGAACGTGACGGCGAAAATGCTCGGCAATGACTGTGGAAACGGAGGAGCGGTCCATATTATCAAGTTACTCGCCATTGTCTCACTCTAAAGAGGAGGCTTCCGGCATGCTGATGATCGTGCTGCGGTTCGCCCACGTGTTCTTCGGAGCGCTGTGGGTCGGGATGATGGTCATGGGGACGTTCTTCGTCGGGCCCGCTGTCGAAGAGGTCGGCCCTGATGGCGGCAAGTTCATGGCGGCGCTGCAGCGGCGCCGGATCATGACCATCATGCCGCTGTTTGCGCTCATCACGCTGGTGTCGGGGATGTGGCTGTTCGGCCGCCTGGCGGGCGGCAACATGTCCGCGCTGCTGGCGACGCCGATGGGGCTCGCGTTCGCGCTCGGCGGCGCCGCCGCCTTGATCGCGTTCGTGATCGGCATCGCGGTGATGCGGCCTGCGATGATACGGGCGCAGCAACTCGCGCAGTCGGGGGCCCCGGGTACCGGCCCGGAGATTCAGCGGCTGCGCGCGCGCGGCAACGTGCTGGGACGCCTCGTGGGCGTGCTCCTGCTCTTCGCGCTCGCGGGGATGGCGGTCGCGCGCTACCTGTAGCGTTGTGTGACGCAGATCACAGGGAACCGCTAAACATCTGGACCCCTGCGGGGTCAAAAGGAGCGCACAACGTTCACGAGGAGGTGCGCTCAATGAAACGTCAGCTGCTCATCCTCGCGGCCACGCTGAGTCTCGCGGGCTGCGCCGGATACGGATACGCCAGAGCGGAGTACGTCTACGCCGAGCCGGTCGAGTACGAGTATGTCGTGCCGGTCGATCGCGTCGTGGTCGTGACGCGCGACGTGCTGGTCACGCGGGGCTGGACGGTGTACCGCGTGCAGCGCGATGGCCCCAACCGGATCATCTGGGCGCGGCGCGGCGACGACGACGTCGTCCGCATCTTCGCGACGCCGCGCGGTGACCGTGTTGCCGTGCGCGGTCTGTGGGAAGCGCGCGAACGCGGCGAACGCGGCGAACACGGCGACCACGGCAAGCACAAAGGCTGGGCCAAGCGTGGCGAACCGCGTGACATCATCACGGATATCGATGTCCGGTTGAAGGCGCGGGGCTAGGAATTTCCGCGTCCGAAATCGGCGCGCAGTCACATGGCTCCTCCGGTATGGTGAAGCAGACCCATACCGGAGGAGTTCATGCGTCATGTCTCGTGCGCATTACTCGTCGTCACCGCGTTCGGATGCAGCCACGAAACAAGCGTCTCTTTCGACCCGCGCGTGTCGCGCGGCACGCTGACGGCCGAAGCGCGCTACACGGTCACGTATCTCGCCACGCTCGGCGGCTCGCGCAACCGGCCGAGCGGCATCAGCAACAGCGGCTTGATCGCGGGCTTCGTGAACCGGCCCGGCAACGCGACGCGCGTCGCCGCGTTCTGGCACGGCAACTCGCTCGACACGCTCGGCACCCTGGGCGGGCCGAACAGCATCGTGCAGTGGCCCGGCGTCAGCAGCAACGGCATCGTCGCCGGGATCACCGAAACCGCCGAGCTCGATCCGTTGCACGAAGAGTGGAGCTGCACGGCGTTCCTGCCCAGCGTCACCGGACACATCTGCGTCGGCTTCATGTGGCAGGACGGCGTGATGCAGGCGCTGCCCACCCTGGGCGGCAAGCAGGGATTCGCGACCAGCGTCAACAGCGCGGGGCAGGTAGTGGGCTGGGCCGAGACGCCGGTGTTCGATCCGACGTGCAACCCGCCGCAAAAGCTCCAGTTCCGCGCCGTCCTGTGGGACACCAAAAAGGGCACCAAGCGCGAGCTGCGGCCGCTGCCCGGCGATTCGACGTCGGCCGCGACGGGGATCAACAATCAGGGCCAGGTCGTCGGCATCTCCGGCGACTGCGACATCGCGGTCGGCCAGCTCTCCGCGCGCCACTCGGTCATTTGGGAGAACGGCGTCCCGACCAACATCGGCGACCTGGGCGGCGACGCCTGGCACACGCCGATGGACATCGATGACGCGGGCGACGTCGTCGGCTTCTCGAACCCGCGCGGCGTCGTGGGCATCGACTTCAACCCGCACGCCTTCCTGTGGACGAAAGCGACGGGCATCCAGGACCTCAAGACGCTCCCCGGCGACGACAACAGCCAGGCCTTGGGCGTCAATTCCAGCCATCAGGTGGTCGGCGTGTCGAGCGGGGCGCTGAACCGCGCGTTCCTGTGGGAGAACGGCCTCATGCAGGATCTCAACGGGCTCGTGGGCGCGGGCTTCCCCGATCTGCTCATCGTGGCGCAGCACATCAACGAGGATGGCGTGATCGTGGGGCGGGCGGTGCTGCACGGCACGAACATGCAGGTGCCGTTCGTGGCCACGCCGGTCACCCCGCAATAGGTTTTGGTCATGGTCTCTGGGGCTGGGCAGCAACGCGAGGCGTATCAGCTGGCGGTGGACGCGCGGGATCCGCGATTCGACGGGGTGTTTTTCGTCGGCATCACGACGACCCACGTTTACTGCCGGCCGTGTTGTCCGTCGCGGCTCGCGTACGATCGGCATCGCCGCTTTTTCGATTCGGCGGCGGCGGCCGAGCGGGCGGGGTTCCGGCCGTGCCTGCGGTGCCGGCCGGAGCTCGCGCCGGGCCGGGGGGCGACCGCGCTGGCGGCCGTGTCGCGGCTGGCGCAACTCGCCGCTCAGAAGATTGCGGCGGGGGCGCTGAACGGCCGCAGCGTTGCGGATCTCGCGGCGGAGCTGGGCGTCAGTGAGCGCCATCTCCGCCGCGCGCTCGAGCGCGAAGTGCGCGTGTCGCCGCTCGAGCTGGCGCAGACGCATCGTTTGCTGCTCGCCAAGCGCCTGATCGTGGATACCGATCTACCGATGACGCGCGTCGCGTACGCGAGTGGATTTCAGAGTCTCAGGCGGTTCAACACGGTGTTTCGCGCGCAGTATCGCATGCCCCCGAGCGCGCTCCGGCGCGGTCGCAAGCTGATCGCACGCGAAGACGGATCGCTGCGGTTGACGCTCGCGTATCGCCCGCCGCTCGCGTGGGAATCGCTGGCTCAGGGCGGGTGGGCTAGGGCCTCTGGTGGCGCGGTGGCCGGGGGTGCGGGTGCCGGGTTCGCTCGCGCGCCTGGAGGGCGCGCAGCCGGACGACTTTCCGGCGACCGATAAGGACTTACTCGCGCGCGCGGAGCGGTGGCGGCCGTGGCGCGCGTATGCGGCGCAGCTGCTGCAGCTGTCCCGGACCCACTCTAAAGAGTGGGCCCGGTGAGTCACCGCGCCTGAGGCGCAATCCTACTGATGGCCGATGACCAGTCCGGCCCCTAACGAACAGGCGGCTCGGCCACTGCGCCAGCTCTGAAGAGCTGTGTGTACATTCTCACCCATGAAATCGCGCAACAAGAAGCTGCCGGCCACCGGCCCACTCCCCCGGCCCGAGAACCCACGTGAAGCCCGCGAGTTCCTCAAGTCCGAGGCCTTCCCCGCGCCGAATACGCAGCTCGTAACAATGACTGGCACGGAGTTCACGTCGATCTGCCCCAAGACCGGCCAGCCCGACTACGGGACGGTGATCATCGAGTATGCGCCGCGCGACCGCTGCATCGAGTCGAAGTCGCTGAAGTACTATCTCTGGTCCTACCGCAACGAAGGGGCGTTTTGCGAGGCACTCGCGGCGCAGATTGCCGACGACGTCGTCTACGCGATCAAGCCGAAATCACTCACGGTGCGCGTCACCCAGAATGTGCGGGGCGGGATCGCGATAGTGGCCGAAGCTAATCGGGGAGAGTAGGGCCGCGATACTCACAGGTCGTGGTGCACGTCTCGTGCACGATCACGGCGGTCAGATTGTGCAGCTCCGGTTTCAGCCGCTCCCAGATCCACATTGCGAGGATCTCGGAGGTAGGATTCTGGAGTCCGGGAATCTCGTTGAGATAGTTGTGATCGAGCTGGGCGTAGATCGGCTGGAAGGCCTGCTTGATGTCGCCGTAATCCATGATCCAGCCCTTCTCGGGATCGAGCGGACCCGACACGGCGATCTCGACGTTGAACGAATGGCCGTGGAGCCTGGCGCACTTGTGGCTCGGTGGCAGGTTCGGCAGCCGATGGGCGGCCTCGATCGTGAATGATTTACGGATTTCCATCATCGAATGCCCAACAGCTTGTGCGTCTGCAAGCTCAACCGCCACTTCGGATTCTCCAGGCAATAGCGCGCCGCGAGGTCGGTGTTCCGCTCGACATCGGGCCCGTCCATCGGCTGCACGAAAAACCAGCGAAACTCGAGTTGCTCGAAGGATGCCGGGTCGAGTAGGGGCGCAGCATGCTGCGCCCCTACCGCTGTACCCATCTGCCCCACCTGCGGATACACCAGCTTGAGCTCATTGCCCGAGCGTTGGCGAATCACCGTCCCAGCTTTGGGACTCACGCAGATCCAGTCGAGCCCTTCAGGAGCGTCGATGGTGCCGTTCGTTTCGATCGCGATTTCGAAGCCGAGCGCGTGCAGGCTGTCGATCAGCGGGCGATCGAGCTGCAGCAGCGGCTCACCACCCGTGATTACCACGAACCGCTTCGACGTGCCGTTGCCGAACCATTGGCCGGCGACTTCCTCGGCGAGCCGCTCCGCTGTTGCGAACTTCGTTCCCCCCAGGAAATCGGTATCGCAGAACTGACAAATCGCCGTCGACCGATCTTCTTCACGACCAGTCCATAGATTGCATCCCGCAAATCTCAAGAACACTGCGGGTCTACCGGTATTTGCACCCTCTCCCTGGAGGGTATAGAAGATTTCCTTGACCGTATAGGTCATACCGACGCTTCCGCGAAGCCTTTCGCTCGCAACTGGCAGGCGTCGCAGCGGCCGCATGGCTCACCGGCGGGGCTCGGGTCGTAGCAGCTCAAGGTCATGTCGAAATCCACGCCCAGCTCCGTCCCCTTCCTTATGATCTCGGCCTTGGTCATGTGCACGAGCGGTGCGTGGATCGTGATGGGCGATCCCTCCACGCCGGCTTTGGTCGCAAGGCCGGCCATGCGCTCGAAGGCGGCGATGTATTCGGGTCGGCAATCAGGGTAGCCTGAGTAATCGAGCGCATTCACGCCGATGAAAATATCCTGGGCTCCAAGGACCTCGGCCCACGCGAGCGCGAAGGAAAGGAAGATCGTGTTGCGCGCCGGGACATAGGTGACGGGGATCGTGTCGTCCAGCTCTCGATCCTTCGGCACGGGGATGTCGCTGGTGAGCGCCGACCCGCCGAATTGGCGAAGGTCGATATCGAGGATGACATGCTTGGCGGCGCCGAGGTGCTGCGCCACGCGTCGAGCGGCATCGAGCTCGGCGGCGTGGCGCTGGCCGTAACGAAATGAAAGCGCGTAGCAGTCGAAGCCCTCGCGCTTGGCGATCGCGAGGGTGGTGGCGGAGTCGAGGCCGCCGCTCAACAGCACGACTGCACGGGGACGGTTCACGGGACGGGAAATCTACTAAGGGACCGTCGCCCTTGACGTCGAGTAGCGACCCGTCTAGCTACCTAGGTGATGGCCTACACCATGTGCTGCGCCTGCCCCTGTAGCATGCCCCATTTGCCCGGGAGGCGGCCGTAGTGTAGCGCGAGGAGTTTTGGAGTATGACGCGGCTGTGGTCCCGGAGGATTGGGAACCGCAGCCGTTTTGCTCTTAGACAGGCTAGTGACCGAGCTCAACGATCCGCTCGTGCGCGATTACGTCGATCGCGCGAGCTTCGAGCGGTTGCTGCGCGCGAAGGGGATCGACAACGACACCACGGTCGTCTTCTACGGCGACAAGAACAACTGGTGGGCAACGTATGCCTTCTGGGTGTTCAAGCTGTTCGGCGTCGAGAATCTCAAGGTCCTGGACGGCGGCCGGCTGCGCTGGGCGGATGAGGGGCGCGAGCTGGTCACCCTAGTGCCGAAGTATCCCCAGGGTAACATCACTGTGCAGGGGCGCGACGACTCGCGGATCCGCGCGTTCCGCGCCGAGGTGGAGCAGCATGTGAAGCGGAGCGGGAACCTGGTGGATGTGCGGAGTCCTGAGGAGTATCGCGGCGAGCGGCTGCACATGCCGGAGTATCCGAACGAAGGCGCGCTGCGCGGCGGCCACATCCCCGGTGCGAAGAGCATTCCGTGGGGGCGGGCGGTTAACCCCGAGACGCATACCTTCCGGCCCGCGGAGGAGCTGCGCACCATTTACGAGGCGGAGAACGGGTTGGGCGCAAAGGATGACGTTATTGCCTACTGCCGGATCGGCGAGCGGTCGTCGCACACCTGGTTCGTGCTGACCTATCTCCTCGGCTTCAAGAACGTCAGGAATTACGACGGCTCGTGGACCGAGTGGGGCAATCTCGTGCGGTCGCCCATCGAGAAGCCGTAGTGGATCGCGAGACCCGCATCGCCTGGCTGGTCGATCATTACCACCGCCCGCGTCATCGCGGCGCGTTGCCGGATGCGGACGCGCGCGTGCCGGGCGGCAATCCGGGGTGTGGGGACATCATCACCATGTATCTCAAGGCTGAGCCGGGAGCGGATCGCGTTGCCGCCGTCGGGTTCGAGGGCGTGGGGTGCACGCTCAGCCAGGCGGCGGCGTCGATTTTGGCCGAGCGGGTCAATCGCGATCATCCGTCGTTTGAAGAGATCCTGTCCCTGCCTCCGGAGCAGACGATCGATCTACTCGGCCGCGATATCGCCGAGGCGCGGCCCGGATGTGCGCTGCTGGCGCTGGGGACGCTCAAGGCGGCGGTGAAGACGGTCGAGATGAATCGGAAACTGCGGGCGGCGGGGCATACGGACGAACAGATTCGGGAGCTGCGGCAGGCGATCGCGGAGCAGGGGAAAGCGACGGGGGTTGTGGTGGGGGAGGGGGCGGAGGAGGCAGCGCTTTCTAACGACCGTCTGACCGAGCGGCTCGAGCGTTCGTGACGCGACGCCACTCGGCCCAGGTCAACAGGATCACGGCGACGTCCAGCACGGTCAACGCGAGCAGCCATCCCGACGGAGTGATCGCGTAGCGGTAGATCTGATACATCACGAACGACCCGAAGATGCCAATTGCCGTCGGGAACGCCCACAGCTCATCGCGCAGCAGCCCGTACACCAGCAGCGCCTTGATGACGCCATGCGCCAGCACATAGATTGCCGCGAAGAGCTGGGCATTGGCGCTCAGGTGGCCCGCGGCCTCGCGCAGATGTGTGGCGATGAAGTCGCGCGGATCCTCACTGAGCTCGTTCTGGGTCAGTCGCGCCACGAGATGTTGCAGCGTGCCCGGCCCCATCCAGAGGAGGACGAAACCGCCGATCAGCTCGAGGAGGCCGTTGATTCCCTTGAGGACGACGCCAATCTCGAAGGCGATGTGGACTCTGGAACGGGGCTCTCGCATGTGCGAGTATACCCTGGTTCTCTAACTTTGCCGGGTATGCACCCGTGATGGCGAGACACTCCGGCACTCCGCCCCGCCGCGGACGACTGTTCCGGCTCCTGTGGCCGGTGACATCCTACCTGGTCACGAACCTGACCGTCACAGTGTTCTGGGTGCTCTTCTTCGTCTTGAACCGGACGCGAGTATCGGGTCGCAAGAATGTCGGCACGGCGCCGAATACGCTCCTGCTCTCCAATCACCAATCGATGCTCGACAGCTTTTTGGTGGGTCTCGCGGCGTTTTATCCGCGCTCGTTGCTCCAGCCGCACCTCTTGCCGTGGAATCCCGCGGCGGCCGAGAACTTCTATCGGACGCCGATTCTCGCGTGGCTCGCGGACAACTGGAGATGTATTTGGGTGCAGCCGGGACGGCGCGACCTGCACGCGCTGCATCGCATGATTCAAGTGCTGCCGCGCGGCGTGATGACGCTGTTCCCGGAGGGCACGCGGACGCGGGACGGCTCGGTGGGGCCAGGGCACGCGGGCACGGGGTTGCTCATTCTGGCGACCCGGGCGCGGGTGATTCCCGTGACGATCGAGGGGATGCGGGAGGTGTTACCCATCGGCCGCTCCGTCCCGCGGATTTTCAGGCGGATCTCCGTGACGTATGGCCCGCCTTTGGATTATGCGGAGTTTCTCGCGCGGCCGCGCACGCGGCAGACGGCCCAGGCGTTGATCGACCGCGTGATGGCGGCGATTCGGGCGCAGCATGAGGAGCTGCGGCGGCTCATCCTGGCGGAGACCGCGAGTGCCCCGACATAGCCTGGAGCGGGTTGCAGTGTAAATAGCGACCAACGACCACAGCGCACGGGAGCAGGTGCCGGATCGGTGGTGATCGGCACCGAGAAGCTCGTCAACGGTATTGTCAGACCCTCGCCGCGCCCCTTCACGTACGCTTCCTTCATCGTCCAGCAATTGAAAAACGCTTTGGCGTAGAGGTCGCTGGGGACGCGGCTCAACGCGTCAACTTCACTTGCCGAGAAGAAACTCCGCGCGACGTCGGCGTAATTGGATTCCCCTCGGCGCTCGATGCATTCGACATCGACGCCGACCCATGCGTCCCGGGCGATGGCGATGAGGGCAAGGTCGCCTGAGTGAGAAAGGTTGAACTTGAGCCCCCCCCGGCCGCCGAATTCGGGGTGCAGCTCAGGTTTGCCGAACGCGTTACAGACGAAGCGGATCTGGCCAGGATCGGTGCCCACGTATCGTCCCAGCAGGTCGCGCAAGGCCCCGTGCGCGACAACGAAGCGCCGCCGGTCGCGCTCGAAGCGAAACCCCGCGCTGCGATTGCGCTCGTCATCCGAGA
>QHUE01000196.1 GCA_003221825.1 Gemmatimonadota bacterium | reverse complement strand
CGTCGCGAGCTGCGGCTGCAGCGTGCGCGACAGCCAGTCGGTGATCGCCGGGATGTCACGCTGCTTGGACGAGAAACTCAGGTAGAAGGACGCGTAGGGCCGGTCCGCGCGCTGCACCTCCACTTGCGGTGGCTCGGCCTCCGCCGGAAGCTCGGATCGGACCTGCTGCAGGCGCGCCGTCACTTCGGCCAGAGCCGCGGTGCTGTTCTGATTCAATTTGAGATGGATCGTGACGGTGCTGATACCTGCGCGGCTCGTCGACTCGAGATAGTCAATACCACTGATCGCCGACACGGCGCGCTCGATCGGCGTCGTGAGAAACCCGCGCACCGCCTCGGCGCTCGCGCCGTAGTAGACGGTATTGATCACGACGGCCGAGCTTTGGATGTTGGGGTACTGCTGCACCGGCAGCGTGGCGAGCGATCGCCATCCCACGAGCACGATCGCGAGATTCACGACCGCCGCGAGCACCGGGTGCCGGATGAAGAGATCGGTGAAGGATCGCATTACTGAGAACCTCCGCCGACCGCCACCAGGACCGACTCACGCAGCTTGAACGAGCCGGATGCGGCGACCTGCTCTCCTGCTTTTAGGCCTTCGAGGATCACGATCTCATCACCCAGCATCGGGCCGCTGCGGACCGGCCGCTCGTGCGCGCGGGTCTTGCCGCTCTCATCGGCGGCGATGACGAACACGTGATCGCCGGACGGACCGCGCCGCAGCGCGCTCACGGGGATGACGATCGCTGTGACCATCGGCCCCGCCGGCACGAAGACGCGGACCGATGACCCCGGCGCTGGAGCGCCGCCAGCGATCGTCGCACGGACCATCGTGGTGCGGGTGACGGGATCGACCCGCGCGTCAACCGCCACGATCCGCGCGGCGACGGGCGTCGAGTCCGCCGTCGTCACCACCTGGACTGGAGCGCCCGCGCGCAGGCCCACGGCCACTTGCTGTGACACCGCGAAGTCCACGTGCACCGCGCCATCGATGCCCTGGAGCGTGGTGAGCGGCGTGCCTTCGTTCAGGTACTGGCCGGGATGCACGTCGGCGATACCGACTCGCGCGCGGAAGGGCGCGCGAATCGTCTTCTTGGCGATGATCGCCTGCGTGCGGGCGATTTGCGCCTGTGCGATGTCGCGCTCGGCGACCGCACGATCGACCTCTTCGGCCGAGACGGCACCGTACTGCCGCAGGCGCTCGAGCCGGGCGAGGCTCGTCAGCGCGAGACTCGCCTGTGCTTGCAGCGCCTGGAGATCGGCGGTTTCGACGGAGACGTCGAGCGCGACCAGCACCGCGCCGGAGTCGACGATCCGGCCCGGCACCAGCGCCACCTCGCGCACCGTGCCGGCGAGCTCGGTCCGCAACGTGATCGAGCGCAGGGCAAGCACGGTTCCGATCGATGTGGTCGTCGCCCGATGCGCTTCGGCACGCGCGACGGCGGTGGTCACGGCTTCGATCGGCTCGGGCTGGTGCGCAGCCGCCGCGGTGGTGGCGCGGGCGGCCGCGGTCTTCCAGGCGGCCAGCGCGATGCCGATGCTGAGGACGACGGCCAGCAGAATCGCTGACCCGCGTCCAGCGTTTCCGAGAATACGTTCACGCATACGACGACCTCCCAGGAGCTGCGGATGGTGATGGGTGTGACTCACAGAGATCGTCGGATGACAGCAGCTGAATTCGACAACCATTGCGATGTCACGGCACTGTCGGCAGTGACGCCGACACGGATCCGGCTGATTCCCGAATTGCGCAAGAACGTGTTTAGAACACGAAATTGTTCCCGCGGGCGGGAGTCTTGACATTCCGTGTTGGGAACAGATTTTGCGGCATGGCGGTTCGGCAGCGTATGAAACACCAGCGAGCCGTGAGTCCGGCCGAACAGGCCGCCGTCGGGGTGTTGATCGCCGCCGATCATCTGCAGCAGTCGTTTGCGGAGATCTGCGAGCGGCATGGCGTCACCACCGATCAGTATCGCGTGCTGCGCATCCTGCGCGACGCCCCCCCGACCGGCTACGCGCGCGGCGAAGTCACCTCGCGCTGCAGCATGCACCGCTCTCCAGACATGACGCGTATGCTCGATCGCCTCGTCCGGCTGGGATTCGCGAGGCGTCGCCTGGACCCTGACGACCGGCGCTGCTCCATCGCGACCATCACCAGGTCAGGGCTCGCCGTGCTGAATCGCGTCGATCCGGAGATCGCCGCCGCCGCGCGGCGGCTGACGAAATCGCTCAGCGGCTCACAGCTCGACCAGCTCGCCCGCCTCACCGAGACACTCGCCAGCCAGGACGACTGACCGCACAGGAACAATGTGTGTTGTGGACACGTTCTCGGGTCGTCCCGAGACGGAGCACTGGTCGTGTAGCCGTCCCAACTGATCACCATTTGTCGGAGGATCCTATGTCGAGCCGTTCGCTTGCCCTCTCCTTCACGCTCGCCGCCCTCGCGATCACGCCGGCGGCCCTGCACGCGCAGAACCCCAATCCCCTGGCCGACCGATTCACCGTTTCGGCCGCATTCGGCGGGCTATCCGGTGCCGCGAATCTGAACGATGCCGGCACCGCGGACTGGCGACTCGGTTGGGCGGGCTCCCTCGACGCCAACTACTGGATCCTGTCCCGCCTCGGCCTGCGTATTGGAGGCACCTGGGCACAGGACAGCCTGCGGTCCGGCGCGATCACCGGTCGCGGCAAGTTCAACAAGTTCGCCTATGACGCCGATGTCGTCCTGCGCTATCCGCTCACCGCGGGGGCCAGCACGATCGTGCCCTATGTTGTGGGCGGCGCCGGAGCGATCAGCGTCCATCAGCTCGAGTCGGACAGCACCTGGACGAAGTTCGCCGGCAATTTCGGCGCGGGTGTGGAGTACCGGTTCGGTCGCGTCGGCGTTCGTGCGGAAGGACGTGACTACGTCTACAAGTTCGACCGTTACGGCTTCGACAAGACGCAGCACGATGTGGCGTGGCAGGGTGGAGTCACGGTCTCGTTCTGATGCCGCAGGTGTCTCGCGGTCGATACTTCCGGCAGCTGCGCGCCCTGGGTGCCTGGTGGCGAGTCGGCTCCAGCGTGCTCGAGCCGCAGCTGCTGGTTGAATCGATTGCAGACGAGGAATTCGATGCCACTCCGCAGGAGATGGAGCCGGTGTCCACTCCAGACCGTCCCTCCCCGCGCTTCGTGGGAGTCCCTTGACCGTGCACATCGCTGACGCTGAAGCGTTGCTCGCAGCGGCGGTTCCTCTGCAGGCGGGAGACTGGGCCGATGTGGGTGCCGGCGGTGGAACCTTTTCCCGCGCGCTCGCCCGCCGGCTGGGGCGGGGCAGCCGCATTTATGCGGTGGACCGCGATCGTGCCGCGATCGAGTCAATTGCAGGCGTGGGTGCGGACGGCGTCGAGGTAATTCCCGTGATTGGGGACTTCAGTCGTCCCTTGCAGCTGCCAGGGATTGGTGTCAGTCAGCTCAGCGGAATGCTCTTTGCGAACGCGCTGCATTTTGTCGCGAATCCGCGGGATGTATTGGCGCATCTGCTCACCTGGCTGCGCCCCGGCGGGCGAGTGGTGATCGTCGAGTATGATGGGCGTCGCCCCAGCCGCTGGGTGCCGTATCCCATCTCCGCCGAGCGGCTCCCCGAGATGGTGGCCGGCCTTGGCCTCTCCAAACCGGCGATCACGGCGAGACGTCCCTCCGCGTATGGAGGATCTCTCTACGTTACCGTTATGGAGCGGGTGCCTTAGCGCGACGCCTTCGGCTTCTTGTTGAAGTCGAGCGAAAGCTCCACCCAGTAGGTCCTTCAAACTCCTCCCCTCTCTGATTATCCTTCCGGTTGGCGCGCAGTAGGCGCCCCAGGCTGGGAGCGGTTCGTCCCCCACGACGGACCGAGGCGTTACCCAATCGGCCCCCCAGCCTCGGCACCATAACAATGGGAGCTGCATCCGATGGGCGCGTCCATACCAACGACCAGTACTCGCGATCTCATCGCCGAGATCGACGAGCTTCGCATCGAGCGCCGCGCGGCGATCCTCGCGCACAACTATCAGCGTCCCGAGATCCAGGACCTGGCCGACGTCGTGGCCGATTCGCTCCAGATGGCGCGCCGGGCGACCGAGCTCGACGCGCCCGTGCTCGTGATCTGTGGCGTGCACTTCATGGCGGAAACGGCCGCGATTGCGAACCCCGATAAGCGGGTCCTCATTCCGGACCCCAGCGCCGGCTGCTCGCTCGCCGCGACGATCCAGGCGGCAGACGTGCGCGCCTGGCGCGCCGCGCATCCGGACGGCCTCGTCGTGGCCTACGTGAATACCGCGGCCGACGTGAAGGCCGAAGCCGACTACTGCTGCACGTCGGGGAACGCCGTCGCCGTCATTCAGGCGCTCCCCTCGGGCGTCCCGGTGCTGTTCCTGCCCGACATGTTCCTCGGCAACTATTTGCGCAAGGTGACCGGTCGCCCGCTCGATGTCTGGCTCGGTGAGTGCCACGTCCACGCCGGGCTCACGCGCGAGACGCTGGCCCAGCGGCGCGCCGAATATCCCGATGCCGAGTTCCTGGTGCACCCCGAGTGTGGCTGCGTCACGAGCGCGATGTACTACGCCGAGACCGAGGGCGACGTCGCCGCCGGACGCATGCAGATCGTCTCGACCGAGCAGATGATGCGGCGCGCCCGGGTCTCGCCCGCCCGGCGTTTCGTGGTGGCGACGGAGACCGGCGTGCTGCACCGCCTGCGTCGCGAGAACCCGCACAAGGAATTCCTGGCGGCGCGCGAATCGGCGGAATGCCGTTACATGAAGCAGATCACCCTGGAAAAGCTGCGTGACGCGCTCCGTGAGCTGAAATACGAGGTGACCGTACCGCCCGACGTCGCTACCCGCGCACGACGCGCCATCGATCGGATGCTGGCGATTGGCTGAGCAATTTGGTCTGATCGAGGCGCGACGCGCGCTGGCGGAGGACCGGGCGGGAGAGGACGTCACCACGCGTTTGCTGGGCGCTGTCGCCACGCAATCGGCGGAGGCGCGGTTTGTGGCAGAGGGCCGCCTGGTCGTGGCCGGCGTACCCCTCCTGGCGACGGTGTTTCACGAGCTCGATCCCGCGGCCGCCGTCACGCCAGCGATCGCAGAGGGAGCGTGGG
>QHUE01000195.1 GCA_003221825.1 Gemmatimonadota bacterium | reverse complement strand
GCGCAGTTAGTAAGACGCCCCGGGGAATCCCCGGGGCGTTGCGTTTTGCGAAAGTGAGCTTCAGCACCGGAGGACGCGCTATTTTGGGGAGCCATGACCGGGGCTCCGCCGTCTGAGAAGGCCGCTCTTTCGAGAGAACTGGCCGATTTCCTCATAGAACTCTCGATTGCCCTCCATAAGCACTCGATGTATCCGGAGGGGCATCCGTCGTTGGCTCCTGCCGCGGCGGGAGTCACACGCCGCGCCGAGCATCTGTTCGAAGGGCGCACGACCATCGCTCTCGGCGTCGCCCGACAGCAGCTCGTCATCAAAGGTGTTGCCACCGATCCCAAAAACCCGCTCCTCGCCGAGCTCGCCGGTCGTTTGCATCGCCACCATCTCGGTGCCGTGACGTTCCACCGCGGACTGCGGGTGAGCGAGGTCGCCGCTGTGCTGAAAACGCTATCGGTCGAGGCGGAGCGAAGCGGGGAGCCCCTCGGGCTTGGTCCACCCGAGCAGTTGCACGCCTGGGATCACATCCGGCTGCACCCCATCACCTACGAGCGTCTCGAGCTGTTGCAGGAAGATGATCAGGTCCCCGCTCCGGGCGACGACAAGGGCTCCAAGGAACGCGGGCTGCGCGGCGCGCAGCTGTGGGTGGGGCTGGCGCGCGCGGCGCTGACCGCGGAGGCGATGGGGGGAGAGGGGGCAGGCGATGACGGATCGCCGCCGGCCACTGAGCCGACGCTGATTGCCAAAGCCATTGATGGGCATCCGAAGAGCGCCGCGTACGACCAGGTGATCGTGGGATATCTGCTGCAAATCGCGGATGAGTTGAAGCACGCGGGCGGCGCCGAGGCGGTCGCGCTGCGGCGCCGCACCTCGAAGCTCGTCGGCGCGCTGCAGCCGGGAACGCTGCGCCGCCTGATCGAGATGGGCGGCGACAACGCGCAGCGCTTCAAGTTCGCGATCGATGCGACGCATGGGCTGGCGGTGGACGCCGTGCTCGACATCGTGCGCGCGATGGCGGATGCGTCCCACAAAACGGTTTCCGATCCGTTGGTGCGAATGCTGTCGAAGCTGGCGCAACATGCGGAGCAGGGGACCCCGGAAGCCCGCCCCCAGGCCGACGAAGCGCTGCGCGAGCAGGTGCGGGATCTGCTGCAAGGATGGACGCTCGAAGATCCGAATCCCGACGCGTACGGTCTGGCGCTGCAGAAAATGGCGGCGGCCGCGCCGCACACCGCCGCGCGGCGCGTGGGGGAACAGGCCGCCGAGCCGTTACGCATCGTCCAGACGGCGGTCGAGAGCGGCGCGCTCGGGTTCGGCGCGTGGCGCGCCGTCGAGCGGCTGGTGGCCGAGCACCACGTCAGCGAGCTCGTCGACCTGCTCGCCGAGTCACCCGACGCCTCGCGCCCGGCGCTGCGCGCTGACATCGCTCCCCTCTGGACGCGGGTCACCTCGCCGGATGTGATACGGCAGCTGGCGAGCACCGAGCCGCCCGACTTCGTCACGCTGGACCGCGTGTTCCCGCACCTGCGCGTCGACGCGTTCGAGCCGCTGCTGGATGTGCTGGGCGCCTCGGAGTCGCGCACGACACGCCGCGGACTGCTCGATCGGCTGACCCGCGCCCCGCGCGAGCTTGGCCCCGCCATTCTCACGCGCCTGTCGCGCGACCTCCCCTGGTATGTCACGCGCAATTTGTTGCTGATCCTCGACGGGCTGCCGGCGCTCCCCGAAGGGTTCTCGACGGCGGCTTTCATCGCTCATGAGGACGCGCGGGTGCGGCGTGAGGCCTTGAAGGTTTCGCTCAAGGTGACTGCCGAGCGCGAGCGCGCGCTGCTCGGTGCGCTCCGTGATTCCGACCCCCGCATGGTCCGGCTGGCGCTGGGCGCGGCGCTCGAGGACTGCCCGCCGGCGGCGTTGCCGCCGATCACGCAGCTGGTCCACGATCAGACCGCGCCCTCCGAGCTGCGCGTCCTCGCCATCAAGGTCCTCGGCCGCGTGCGCAACACCGCGGCCCTGAACGCGCTGCTCGCGCTCGTCGACGGCGGTACGAACTGGCTGGGACGCCCGAAGCTCGCCGCCCGCTCGCTCGAGCTGCTGGCCGCGCTGATGGCGCTGGCGGCCGGGTGGCGCAACGATGTGCGCGCCGCGGCCGTCCTGGCCCTCGCGGCCGCATCGAAGGATCCCGATGTCCGCAGCGCTGCGATCAGGCGATGAGCGGCGATCCGGCGCGCTTTCTGAACGCGTTTGCGCAGGCGCTCGCCGCGATGGCCCTCTATCGCGTCGGGCATCCGGCGCGGGAGCGTGCCCTGGATGTCGCCTACCAGCAGATCCTGGATCTCCAGAGCGACACGTCACGCCCGCTCTTCACGTTCCTGGGTGACGAGGTCGTCTTCGGTCGGATGCCGCTGCGCGAGCTCAAGGCGTGGGACTGGGGCAAGCGCCTGGCGCAGGCCGGGATTCAGCGGCTCGAGTTCGAGGATCACGTCAGCCGCGAGGACTTCGAAGGATTTCTCGAGGAAGCGCTGGCGCGCCTGACGCTGTCCGCCATCAGTACGGACGCGCGCCAGATGCGCCGCAGCAGCATCCGCTTCGGGGCGGTCGGTCTCAAGGGCGAGACGGAGCTCGCGCCCGAGCCGCTCCCCACCGCGACGATCAGCTTCTCATTGGGCGAAGAGGTCGACACCGTGCGCTGGCTCCAAAGCGAGGTGCAGACGACCGGCGCCATTCCGCTGGCGGAAGCCGAGGCCGTCGTGCGCTCGCTCGTCGTGGCGATGCACGCGGGGCGCCAGGTGATGCTCCCGCTGCTCCAGCTCAAGGAGTTCGATCAGTACACGACCACGCACTCGATGAATGTGGCGGTGCTGGCGATGGCGTTGTCGGAGTTCCTTGGCCTGTCGGCGACAGATGTGCGCACGTTCGGGATCGCCGGGCTGTTGCACGACGTCGGCAAGATCAAGATCCCGCTCGAGGTGCTGACCAAGCCCGGCCGCCTGACCGATGAGGAGCGGGCGCTGATGAACGAGCACCCGGTCGCCGGAGCACGGATGCTGCTCGCGGTCGAGCAGGATCTCGATCTCGCGGTGGTCGTCGCGTATGAGCACCACATCATGATCAACGGCGGCGGGTATCCGGTGCTGCATTTTGCGCGCGACTGCCATCAGGCGAGCAAGCTCGTACATGTCTGCGACGTATACGATGCGCTGCGCACTCGGCGACCATACCGCGAGGCGTGGTCATTCGAGAAAACCCTCGGCTACTTGCAGGAGCGCAGCGGGATGGAGTTCGATCCGGAGCTCTGCGGCGCGTTCGTGCGGATGATGAAGCAGTGGGAAGGAGCCGTGGCGCCGGTCGCGCTCCCGCCGGCAAAACCGGAACAGAGCGGGGTATGATTGTGCCATGATTCGGCTTTGGCTGATCGCCGGGACGCTCGCGCTCGTCGCGCAGGCGCCCATCCGGCTCGCGGGGGATTGGCAGGCGCGCGCGGGCGACGAGATCCGTCACATCATGGTGCGCGGTGACAGCTCGGCCCAGTTCGGCCAGGATGTCGCGCGCTGGCGCATCGTAGGCGACAGTCTCTGGATCACCCTGGGCGACGGCGTCTGGCAGGTCTACGGGATGAAGCTCACCGGCGACAAGCTCACGATCAGTGGCGGGGATTTGGAGAAGCCGGTCACCCTGCGCCGTGTAGGGCCGCCGACGGCGCGCCCGGATACCCTCGCGATTCCCGAGCCTCCGGCCGCGAACCAACGCGCCTGGTAGCGTTCATTTCAGTTCCGTAACCGCCGTCAACCGCCAGCCAACGTCCTTCCGCTCGAATCGCATCGCAAACCGCCGGCGGTCTTCACGCGGCGCGCCGCCGCGTTCCGGCACATAATCGAACGTCGCGCGGACGTTGCCGGTGGCGGTGCTGCCCTGAACCTTGAAGTCTTCGATGACGAATTTCGCGGTGATCTGATTCCATTCCCGGAAGAAGGAGTCCCAGCTGCGGCGTTCATCCTCGGTTAACCCGGGGTAGAGCACGCGGATGTTGGAGATGCGCTGGCTCGCCAAGGCGCGGCCCAGGTCGCTGAGCAGCACGTCGATCGCGCCGCGCGCGTCGGGCGGCTGCGCGCTCGGGGGCGCGATCCCCGCGTCGATGCCGATCTGCTCGGCACTCTGCGCCGCCATCTTGGCGAGCGTGAAATCCTGGGCACGGAGCAACGACTCCGCACGCGCCAGAAAGACGCCCGCGTTGGCGGCGGCTCGCCCGGCGGGAATGGCCTGGACGACCGGACTGACGCGCTCGATCATGTGCTGCGCCTCGCGATCCATGGCCCGGGCCTCCTCATGGGCCTGGGCATAGCGCTGGGCGGACTCGACGTAGCCGCGCAGCGCGAGCGACTGATCGCCGCGTTGTAAGGCCCGGTCCGACGCCTCCAGCATCGTCTGCGCCAGCAGCAGCGACGGGACGCTGTTCTTTTGCGCGCCGGCCGCGATGGCGCGGTCGCGCGCGGCCAGCGCCGAGTCGCGCCGCACACTCACCGCGAGCGACACCGGCTGGCCGTCCGGGGCGGGCGGCGGTGCGGCGAGCCCGCCCGGCGGCGTCGCCGGCGGAGGAATGACAGGGCCGCCGGCCGTCGTGTTCGATGGTCCGTCCGCGGGTTGCGACGGGGCGTAGACCAGCAGCACGACGACGGCCGCGAGCGCGCCCAACACCGCGAGCCGGGCTTTCATCGATGCATGTGTGATCAGCTTCAACATGGGCCGGGGGAGCGGCGTCCAGCGTCCCAGCGGCTGCGTGGCCTCCTCGTCCGCCCCCGACAACGCGGCGCGGATTTGCTGCAGCATCGCCATCATCTGTCCCGCGGACTCGTAGCGCTCGTGCGGGACCTTGTTCATCGCCTTGTTGACCACGCGCTCGAGCGCCGCCGGGATCGACGGCGCGACGGTCCGCAGCGGGCGCGGCTCCGTCGTCAGCACCTGATACAGCACGCCGTGCACCGACTCCGCTTCGAACGGGCGTTGATAGCAGAGCAGCTCGTACAGCATGCAGCCCACGGAGAAGACGTCGGTGGCGGGGGTAATCGCGCCATTGGTGATCTGTTCCGGCGCCATGTAGGTCGGCGTGCCGACGATCGCGCCGGATCCGGTCGAGTCCGCTTTCTGCAGCCGCGCGATGCCGAAATCCATGATCTTGATCCGGCCGTCCGGCATCACGCGCACGTTGGAGGGCTTGACGTCGCGATGAATCACGCCGCGCTGGTGGGCGAAGTGCAGGCCGGCGAGGACTTCGATCGCAATGTCGAGTTTGCGCTCCAGTGCGAGCGGGTCGCGCAGGGCGATCATGTCGGAGAGATCGCGGCCCTCCACGAGCTCCATCGCGATGAACAGCTGGCCCTC
>QHUE01000194.1 GCA_003221825.1 Gemmatimonadota bacterium | reverse complement strand
TACGGTCCACGTTGTCCGTGGTCAGGTGCGCCAGGTCGATGCCGCCGCCGGCCTGGTTCAACGGCACCCCATCGAGCAGCACCTTCACGTAATCGCTCTCGCCGCCGCGCATGAACAGCGATGTCTGCCCGCCGAAGCTCCCCGTCTCGACGATGTGCGCACCAGGGACCGTCTCCAGGGCGTCGGAGACCGTGCGAATGCCCTGCGCTACGAGGTCCGCGCCACGCAGCACGGTCACGGCCGCAGCGATGCGGTCCGCGGTCACCGGGACCCGAGTGGCCGTCACCACGATCGGCTGCAGAACGACAGTGTGCTGGGATTGCTGGGGGGTCAGAGCGAGCACGAGCAGCGCGACAGTCATGGGCGGGACTCCTTCGGTTGGCGGAGGGGGATCATCTGGGGGCGGCCATCGACGGTCTGCATCGCGACGGGCCAGGAGAACACCGTCTCGACGGTCGCTTGTGTCAGGACCTCGGCGGGCGCGCCGGCGGCGACCGGGCGTCCGCCTTCGAGGAGCAGCAGCGAGTCGGCAAAACGGGCAGCGAGGTTCAGGTCATGCGTGATCATCAGGACGCCCAGGCCGTTCGTTTCCACGAGGCCACGCACCAGCTCGAAGAGGCCCATCTCGTGCCGGAGATCGAGCGACATGCCGGGCTCGTCGAGCACGAGGAGCTTGGGCTCCTGGGCCAGGGCGCGGGCGACACGGACGCGCTGGTACTCGCCGCCCGACAGCGTCCAGAGCCAGCGGTCGGCGAGATGCTGGGCATCGCAGGACGCGAGCGCGCGATCCACGGCGGCGTGATCCTCGGCGCGCTCGCGGCCCCAGAGCGTGAGGTGCGGATAGCGGCCCAGGAGCACGGTCTCGCGCACGCGCTGCGGAAAGAGGTTGTCTTCGCGTTGCGGCACGACGCCGACCAAGCGGGCGAGATCGTGACGCGGCCAACTCGATGCAGAACGGCCATCAACGTCGGCACGTCCCACGAGAGGCTGCAAGGCGCCGAGGGCAATCCGCACGAGCGTGGTCTTGCCGCTGCCGTTCGGGCCCAGGACCGCATGGAATTCGCGCGGGCCGACCGACAGCGACACTGCGCTCAGCGCGTCTCGCGATGCGCCGGGATAGCGATAACTCACCCCCGCGAGGCGGAGCATCAGGCACGACACACGGTTTTCACGCAATCGTCCAGCGCCGCAGCAGCAGCGCGAACACCGGGACGCCGATCAGCGCGGTGACGACGCCGACCGGCAGCTCGCGCGGCGCCACGACGGTCCGCGCCAACGTGTCGGCAAACGCCAGCAGCGCACCCCCGCCGAGGAAGGCGGCGGGCAGCAGGGCTCGGTGGCGATGGCCCCACGTGATTCGCACCAGGTGCGGAACGACGAGACCGACGAACCCGATCACTCCGGAGACCGCCACGGCCACGGCCGTGAGCAACGACGCCGCGAGATAGACGCGCCGCTTTACCGCCTCGACATCGGCGCCGAGGTAGCCGGCGGACTCTTCACCCAATGCCAGCAGGTCGAGCGGGCGCGAGGCGGCGAGCAGGACCGCCAGCGGAATCGGCACGTACAGCACGACCAGCAGCACCGAATCCCATGATGCCCCGGAGAGCCCGCCCCACAGCCACAGGAACGCGTTGCGCAGCTCCGCCGCGCCGCGCCCAACCCTGCCCCACCGGAGAGGCCCAGGAGAAATGGGTCTGCGAGTGGATTGCGGACGAGCGCTTGCAGGCCAGCCCCGGCGACGCCCAGCGACCCGCCGACGAGAAAGGCGAGCAGCGCGCGCGGCGCGCGCAGGTCCCACACGATGTCGGAGTGCAGCAGCTCGGGCAGCGGCACGGCGGCAGGACCCAGCACCACGCTAGCGACCAGCGCGAGCACGGCCACGACCACCAGCAGCGTCCACCTCATCGCGCGAGTAACGCCCGGAGCTGCCGGATCGCCTCGCCGGAGCGGGGCCCGGGCCGGCCGAACAACGAGCCCGGCACCATCAGGAAATGGCCGTCGCGCACCGCGCGCACCGCGCGCCATTCGCGGCGCTTCGCGAACCCGGGCAGCGATGGCATCCCGGAGTCGGAGAGCACGGCGATCCATTGCGGATTCCGGGCGGCGATCGTCTCGAGCGACACCTGGGCCGAGGGCGCGGGGATGTCGCTGAAGACATTGCGCGCTCCCGCCGCGGTGGCCAGCTCATCCAGATAGCTGCCGTGCCCGATGATGATGGGCGGATTGTCCCAGACGACAAATGCGAGGGTTGTGGAGGTTGTGGAGGACGGTGGAGGTTGGTGAGACAGGCTGTCGAGGAAAGCAGCCAGTGACTCCGCACGCGCTGCGAACCCAGTCAGGCGACCCAGCGTCCGCGTCGCCGGGCCCAGATCTTCGAGGCGGTTGAGATCGATGAGCACGGTGCGGATGCCGATCCGCTCGAGCTGCTCTGCGGCGGTGACGTTGGGCCCGGCGTTGTACAGCACGACCAGGTCGGGGTGCCGGGCCGCGACGGCCTCGACGTTCGGCGGCAGTCCCTCTCCCACACTCGGCACCGCGAGCGCGGCGGGGGGATAGTCGCACCATTTCGTGCGGCCGACGACGCGATCACCCGCGCCGATGGCGAACAGGATCTCGGTGAACGAGGGGAGGAGGGAGACGATGCGTCGTGGCGGCCCGACGGCCGGACGGCCGGACGGCCTACAGCTGGCAAGAACTAAGACGACGAATAGAAGTCTTCGCAGCACCATCCCTCCCGCGAGGGAACCGACTGGTGGCGCGAACGAAGACGTCTCCTGGCTCCGGGCGATCCAGCTCGCCTTCCCGGGTTACCCCAGTGGCATTGAGCCGATCACAGCATGCCCGTTACAGTGGCGGAGCCGCGCCGGATTCGCACCGGCTTCCGTATCCCCGTTCGCGAAGAAACTACTGGCTCAGTCTAGGCGCTGGCGGTCTGCGACGCAATGCCCACACCAAGGCGACCACCATCCCGCCCGCGAGCAGCGCGATGACATACGGCAACAACGCCTGCGCGTGGAGTTTTCCCGCCGGCAACTGAATCTCCACCCGATCACCCACGGCGAGCGGACCGGCGCTGTAGGCGGCGAACTGTCGCTGCTCGATCGCCTGGATGCCGCGCGACTCCAGCTTCGGTGCCCGAACCGTTGCCGCGGTATCCTCGACGAGCAGGTTGACCTCGGCGGTGGGCTGATCGATCGGAATGACGAAGGTGCGCGTGCCGGCCGCGACCGAGTAGGCGTAGCTGAGCTGCTTCGGCTGGCCGGGGCCGATCGGGGCGAACACCACGACGCTGTCATTCCGGAAACGCATGGCTTCGGCCGAGATATCGCCCTCCCCGCCGCGGAACTGTCCCGTGTGGGCGGGGACGCGCCCGGCCCACGTCGGCCGCAGCGTGTCCCGGGTGACCCGTGTCGTGCCCCCAAGGTTTTGGAGCTCCAGAATCTCCAGCACTTCGCGCGTCCCCGCGTCGCTCGCGCGCGCGACCGTCGCGAGCCGCCGGGCCAGGTGAATGGGCGGCTCATCGACCGTCGTCGCAAAGGTGATGATGTCATCGACATGCACGAGCGGGCGACCACCGATCCCGATGATCGGCGAGGAGACGTACGCGAGGCTGTCGTGCCAGACGCTGACGAGGTAGGCGCCGGTGCTGTCGGGATTCCGCAGCTCGATGCGATAGCGGCCGCGCGCGTCGCTGCGCGTCGAATCGACCGGCCCCGCATTCTCGCGGGTCACGTGGTGCAAGACGACGGTCGCACTCGCCAGGGGAACCGTGTCGCGTCCGCGGCCCAGCAGCACGCGGCCGCTCACGCTGACCGGGTGCGGTTGCTGCGCGGCCAGCGTCGTGCAGGCGCCGAGCGACCAGATCAGGCCGCTACGGCGTAAACTTCCCGAAATCTTCAGGATCGAGATTTTGGAGGTACGACTTCAGCGTGTCGGCATCGAGCGGAGAGCCTCCCGCGCCCGTGCCGCCCGGTTGGATGGTGCCGTCGCTCGTGTCGACGGAGGTCAGCTCGAGCAGCGTCTCGCTCGTCAGGATCGGCGCCTTGAGGCGCAGCGCCAGCGCGATCGAGTCGGACGGCCGCGCGTCGATCTGGATGACCGTGTCGCCCCGATAGATGTGCAGCTCGGCGAAGTAGGTGTTGTCCTTCACTTGCGTGATGATGACTTTGCGCAGCTCGGCGCCCAAACCGACGATCACCTGTTTGAGAAGGTCATGCGTCAGCGGGCGCGAGAACTTCACGCCCGCCAGCTCCATCGCAATGGCGCTGGCTTCGGCAGGTCCGATCCAGATCGGCAAGACCCGCTGGCCGTCGTTTTCCTGCAGAATCACGACCGGCGTGTTCGTCGTGCGATCCAGCCCGAGGTGAGCTACCCGAACCTGCAGCATGGCTCCCCCCGGGGTCGCCATCAGGTACCCATATCCCAGGAGGCGAGATACTTCCGCTGCGCCGGAGTGAGAGTGTCGATCGCCACGCCCGTCGCCTGCAGCTTGAGGCGCGCGATCTCCTGATCGAGCTCCACAGGGATGCGGTGCACATCTTTCGTCAGTTTCTTGGCCTTGTCGACGACGTACTCGGCCGCGAGCGCTTGATTCGCGAAGGACATGTCCATCACGCTCGCGGGATGGCCTTCAGCGGCGGCCAGGTTGATCAAACGGCCGTCCGCGAGCACGAAGAGCCGCTTCCCGCCGATGCGCCATTCCTCCACGAACTCGCGCACCCGTTTCGGCCCCTCGGCGGTTTTCTTCAAGCCCTCGAGATCGATTTCCACGTTGAAGTGTCCCGAGTTCGCCAGAATGGCTCCGTCCTTCATGGCCCGCATGTGCTCCACCCGGATGACCTCGACATTGCCGGTCAGCGTCACGAACAAATCGCCCACCGGTGCCGCGTCTTCCATCCGCAGGACCCGGTAGCCGTCCATCTGTGCCTCGAGCGCCTTCATCGGGTCGATCTCGGTGACGAGGACGTTGGCGCCAGCGCCGCGCGCGCGCATCGCGAAGCCGCGACCACACCATCCATACCCGGCGACTACCACCGTGCTCCCGGCGATCAAGAGGTTGGTGGCCCGGATGATCCCGTCCAGCGTGGACTGGCCGGTGCCGTACCGGTTGTCGAATAAATGCTTGGTCAGCGAATCGTTGACCGCGATGACGGGAAACTGGAGCACGCCGTCTTTCGCCATCGCCTTGAGGCGAATCACACCCGTCGTCGTCTCTTCGGTGGACCCGATCACGCCTCCCACCAGCGCCTTGCGGTCGGCCGCGGAGAGCGTCTCGACCCACTTGCGAACGGGAGGCGCCAGGTCGTCGAGGCGATTCAGGGCGATCATGTGCAGCGCGCCGACGAGATCGGCGCCGTCATCCATCGTGATATCGGCGCGATGCGCCAGGGCGGCACGAATGTGCTCGTAGTACGTCGCGTGATCTTCGCCTTTGATCGCAAACACCTTGATGCCGTGGTCCTTGACGAGGTGCGCGGCGACGTCGTCCTGGGTGGACAGCGGGTTCGACGCACACAGCGCCACATCGGCGCCCCCGGCCTGGAGCGTGACGGCGAGGTTCGCCGTCTCGGTGGTGACGTGCAGACACGCCGCGAGGCGCCGGCCGGTCAGGGGCCGCTCGCGCGTAAAGCGCTCGCGGATCTGCCGCAACACCGGCATCGAGCGTTCGGCCCATTCGGTGCGCCGCCGCCCTTCGTCGGCCAGCCGGATGTCCTTGATGTCGTTGGTGGCTTTCGCCCCTGCCCCGCCCTTGGTCGCCGTCTCAGACATTGGCCTTCCGGGATGTACGGGACGCCCGCTCCGCGGCGACTTTCAACTCTTCGGCGCGATCGACGTGCTCCCAGGTGAATAGCTCCACATCACGCTCGCCTTTTTCGCCCGCCCCGACGCGGCGCTTCTCGGGCGCGCGGCCGAAGTGGCCGTAGGCGGCTGTGGGCCGATAAATCGGATTACGCAGATTGAGCGCCTGGATGATGCCGGCCGGCGTGAGATCGAACACCTCGCGGACGGCCCCTTCGAGCGCGTCCTGCGGTATGGTGCCAGTGCCGAACGTGTCTACCATGACCGAAACGGGCTCCGCCACGCCGATTGCGTACGCGACCTGTGCCTCGCACCGCTTCGCCAAACCCGCCGCGACGATGTTCTTCGCCACCCACCGCATCGCGTAGGTGGCAGAGCGATCGACCTTGGACGGGTCCTTGCCGCTGAACGCACCGCCGCCGTGCCGTGCCATGCCCCCGTAGCTGTCGACGATGATCTTGCGGCCCGTCAGCCCCGCGTCGCCCTGCGGCCCGCCGACGACGAACCGACCGGTCGGGTTCACCAGGACATTCTTGTCGCTGACCTCGAAGCCCGCTTCGCGCACGACTGGACGGATCACGTGTGCGAGGATCCCCGCCCGGAGCTGGGCGTTGTCGATCATGTCGGAGTGCTGCGCCGAAACGACCACCGTATCGATGCCGACGGGCTTGGAGCCTTCGTACAAGACGCTGACCTGGGTCTTCCCGTCCGGCCGCAGCCACGGCAGCTCGCCGCTCTTGCGCACCGCGGCCAGCCGCTCGGCGAGCCGGTGCGCGATCACGATCGGCAGCGGCATCAGCGACGGCGTCTCATCCGTCGCGTACCCGAACATCATCCCCTGATCCCCTGCTCCGCCCTTGTCCACTCCCATTGCGATGTCGGTGGACTGGCGGTCGATCGTCGTCAGCACGGCGCAGGTCTGCGCGTCGAAGCCGAAGTTCGCGTCGGTGTAGCCGATCGAGGTGATCGTCCCGCGCACGATGTCCGGAATGTGGACATAGGTGGAGGTGGTGATCTCCCCCGCCACGACGGCCATTCCGGTCGTGACCAGCGTTTCGCAGGCGACCCGGGCGTTCGGGTCCTCAAGGAGGATCGCGTCAAGCACCGCGTCGGAGATCTGATCCGCGATCTTGTCGGGATGTCCTTCCGTGACCGACTCGGAAGTGAAGACGTGACGATGAGTTGGCATGTTTTAGGTCCTTAGAGT
>QHUE01000211.1 GCA_003221825.1 Gemmatimonadota bacterium | reverse complement strand
GCGATCCTGTTCCTGTTCCGCTCGGGATGGCGCACCGCGGTGTACCGCACCGCCGAGGCGATGACGGTGTTCGCCGTGATGACGGCCGGGCTGTTCCCGCTCATTCACATCGGCCGCCAGTGGTACTTCTACTGGCTGATTCCGTACCCGAACGAGCGCGGCCTCTGGCCCAACTTCAAGTCGCCGCTCATCTGGGACGAGTTCGCGATCGGGACGTACTTCACCGTTTCGACCCTGTTCCTGATCATGGGCTTGATCCCCGACATCGCGGCGGTCCGCGACCTGGCGACGGGGTGGCGCAAGAAGCTGTACGCGCTCACCTCGATCGGGTGGACGGGGTCCAACGAACAGTGGCGCCACTACACGCGGGGGTACCTGTACCTCGCCGCGCTCGCGACGCCGCTGGTCTTGTCGGTGCACAGCGTCGTGTCGTGGGACTTCGCGATGGCGCTGGTGCCCGGCTGGCACGCCACGATCTTCGCCCCGTACTTCGTCGCCGGCGCGATTTATTCCGGTTGCGGCATGGTGATCACGCTGCTCACCCCGATTCGCACGCTATTCGGCCTCGAAGAGCTGATCACCGTCAAGCATTTCGAGAACCTGGCGAAGCTGTGCCTGCTGACCGGCTCGATCGTCGGGTTCTCGTACCTCACAGAGAACTTTATCGCCTGGTTTGGCGGGAACCCGACCGAGCGGGCCGCGTTCTGGTACCGCGCCTTCGGCCCGTTTTGGTGGGCCTCCTGGACCATGTACATCTGCAACGGGTTCGTCCCGTTGTTGCTGTGGGTCAAGAAGATCCGCACGAACATCACGGCGCTGTTCGTCATCTCGATCTTCGTCAACATCGGGATGTGGTTCGAGCGCTACGTGATCATCGTCGTGTCGCTGGCGGGCGAGCCGTACGAGCCCTGGGCCAACGCGGTCTACAATCCGACGTGGGCCGACTGGGGCATCATGGCGGGCAGCTTCGGGTGGTTCTTCATGTGGTTCCTGCTCTTTGTGAAGAACTTCCCGGCCGTCTCGATCAGCGAAGTCAAGGAAGTGCTTCCCCCGCCGCGCAGCAAAGCGTCGAAAGCGCACGCATGATCGCGCTCCCGAAGCCGCTGAACGATCTGTTCCGGCCGCCGCCAACGCCCGGCGTGCTCGCGGTCTTCGCGCACCTCGACACGACGCTCGCGGCCATCAAGCAACTGCGCGCGGCCGGACATACCGACTTCACGGTCTACTCGCCGATCCCGCGCCACGAAATCGAAGACGCGCTCGGCCAGGCGGTGAGCCCGGTGCGCATGTTCACCCTGGTCGGCGGCATCGCCGGGTGCTCCATCGGGGCGTGGCTGACGTTGTGGATGTCGGGTGACTGGCCGATCGTCGTCGGCGGCAAGCCCGTCGGCTCGATCCCGCCCTACGTCGTCATCATGTTCGAGATGACCATCCTGTTCGGGGCGCTCTCGACGATCCTCGGCATTCTCTTCAACGCGATGTTTGCGGCGCGGCGCGCGGGCACCATCCAATACGATGCGCGCTTCACCAACGATAAGTTCGGCATCTTCGTGCCCGGCGGCGCCGACAAGGTCGCGAAAATCGAGTCGCTGCTGCGCGCTGCGGGTGCGGAGGAAGTGCGCCGTGGGTAGACTGCGCGCCGCCGTTGCCGCCCTTGCCGCCCTTGCCGCCCTTGGTTGCAACCCAGACACCGTCGTGCACAAAGTCGGCTGGTTCGCGACGATGCGGCACCAGCGCAACATCAAGCCGTACGCCCGCCCGATTCCGCCAGTCGTCGGTGCGGTCCCCGTGTCCGGCGCCGAGCTGCCGCTCACGCGCGAGACGGCCGATCGGTTGACGAATCCGCGGACCCGCACCGCCGAGTCGCTCAATCGCGGGCAGTGGGTCTATCAGACCTATTGCCTGGTGTGTCACGGCGAGCGGGGGCAGGGCAACGGGCCCGTGTCGCTGGCGGGCGGGGGCCCATTCCCGGGCATTCCGTCGCTCGTCGATCCGACGCGGCCCAGGATGACCGACGGCGCGATCTACGGGATGATCGTCGAAGCCCAGCGGATGGGCCGCGGCCTGATGCCGCGCTACGGCGACAAGATTCACGGCACCGACCGCTGGGATGTCGTCAACTACGTGCGCAGCTTGCAGCTGAACGCCCGTGGCGGGGGGGCCACTGAGCACCGCGACGATTAGCCGCTCGGACCTCGTTCAAAAGGCGCGCCAGGCACCAGTGGCGCGGTTCGCGCTGTTCGGCGCGATCGCCGCGATTCTGGGCGGCATCATCGTCGTGTTGGGCCTGCGCGGCGGACATCCCGAGCGGACGTGGTGGGCGTACCACGCGAACTTCGTGTTCTGGGTGGGTCTCGCGCAGGGCATGGTCGTGTTTGCCGCGACCCAGAAGCTGGCCAAGGGCCACTGGTCGGGCGTCATCATCCGCTTCGCGGAGGCGGGCGCTGCCTTCACCACGGTCGCCCTGCTCCTGTTTGTCGGGTTGTTCATCGGGCGGCAATACATCTTCACCTGGATTCACGAGCCCCGTCCCGAGATCGGCTGGTGGCTCACGAACAAATGGTTCTTCGTGCGCAATGGGGCGATCCTCGCCGTGCTGTCGTGGCTCTCGTGGCGCTTCGTCCGCCACGACACGGCGCCCGATGCCCGCGAGCTGACCGGTGGCGAAGCGGTGGCCCGCACGGAAGACGCTGCTCGCATCTCGCGTGACGCCGCGATCCTGATCCTCGCCTACGCGTTTGGCCACAGCCTGCTCGGCTACGATTTGATCATGGCGTTGTCGACGAAGTGGGTCAGCAACCTGTTCGGTGCGTTCTATTTCATGGGGAGCTTCCTCGCCGGGCTGATGATGCTGGCCGTGCTGTCCATCGTGTTGCGCCGCGCCATGGGTCTCACCGGCATCTACACGACACGCCAACAGCACGACCTCGGCAAACTCTGTTTTGGGTTCACGGTCTTCTGGGCCTACCTGATGTGGTCGCAGTACCTGGTGATCTGGTACGGCAATCTGCCCGAGGAGACGTACTTCATCTTTTACCGTCTGTCGGGGCTGTGGCGCCCCGTGGGCATCGCAGTATTCCTGCTCGTCTTCCTGATTCCCTTTATCGGATTGCTCGGCGTGAAGCCCAAGCTGTTCGCGCCGACGATGGTCGGCTTTGCGCTCGTGAGCCTCGCTGGCATCTGGCTCGAGCGCTATCTCGAAGTCGTGCCCGCGATCAATCACGGCGCCGGGCCCGCGATCGGCGTGCCCGAGATCGGCACCGCATTGTTCTTCGGCGGTCTCTTCTTCCTGTCCTGGTCGTGGTTCGCCGGTCGCTATCCCATCATCTCGCCGCGTCTTGCGACGGACGCCCTGGAGCGCGAGCAGCACTAGCGCCCTAGCGGCACCAGTAGCGCCGTACCACTTTACAACTGCACCGGACTCGTTTCACATAGAGCGGTGTACGACTGTGACCCCTACTTCCTCCATGGAGGCTCCATGCCGTTGGTTCGTTTGCTCGCGATTGCGGCGATTGCTGTAGCAGCGGCGTGCGGGAACAGCACGAGTTATGGTAGCCCTCCCCCGCCGCCACCTCCGGCCCCGCCACCGCCGCCTCCGGGCGGACATTCGACGACGATCGACGTTGACAACAATTCCTTCTCGCCCACGCCGGATACCATCCCGGCGGGCACGATCACTTTCCATTGGGTGACGGGCGCGGTCACGCACAACGTGACCTGGATTTCGGGGCCGACGACACCGACGGCTTCTGGCAACCGGGCGGCAGGCGACCCCGACTATTCGCCCACAGTGCAGGCTGGGACCTACACCTATCACTGCACGATTCACGCAGCCCAAGGGATGAGCGGGACCCTCGTCGTCACGCCGTAACCTCTGGTCGTGAGTGCTGGACTCTCCCGGGGCAGATCTCGCCCCGGGAGTTTAGTTTCTGATCTATGAACGTCTGGCAGGCCGCTGCGGATCTCATCCGCCAAAACCGCGCGGGCGCACTCGCGACCGTCGCGCGCGCGCGCGGCTCGACCCCCGTTCCCGCCGGAACCAAGATGCTGGTGGGCGCTGAAGGTCGATTGATCGGCTCGGTGGGCGGCGGCTGCGTGGAGGCCGATGTCATCGGTGCGGCGCTGGACGCGCAGGCCCGCCACCGTCCCGCGCTGCTGACGCACCACCTGAACGCGGATCTCGCGGGCGACCTCGGCCTCTCCTGCGGCGGCACCGTCGACATCTTTGTCGAGCCATTGGTCGCGGACGAAGCCTACGTCCGCGTGCTCGACGCAGCCGCGGCCGCTGAGTCGGGATTGGTCCGCACCGCCACCGAGTGGACCGACGCTGGGAAGCCGGTGAAGACATTCGCGCCGCTGGCGCGCGCCGGGTTTTCCGGAGCGGCGGCAACGCTCACGCGCGATGGCCGGTTCGTCGAAGAGCGATTGATTCAGCCGCCGCGCGTGCTCGTCTTTGGCGCGGGGCACGTAGGCGCCGCGATCGCGCGCGCGGCCGCTGCGGCCGGCTTCCGGGTCGTCGTGATCGACGATCGCCCTGAGTACGCCGACGCGTCGCGCTTTGACGCCGCAGTCGCCGTGCTGGCCGCGGATGTCGAAACCGCCATGGCGCGCTATCCGCTGTCGTCCGCCGATGCCGTCGTCATCGCGACGCGCGGCCATCGCAACGACGCTCTGATTCTGGAGCGCGTCGCGGCGTCGCCTGCCGGATACGTCGGGTTGCTCGGCAGCCGGCGCAAAAAGATCGTCGTCACGAAGGGGCTCAAGGCGGCCGGCGTTCCGGCGAAGAGCCTGCAGCGGGTCCGGGTGCCCGTCGGGC
>QHUE01000210.1 GCA_003221825.1 Gemmatimonadota bacterium | reverse complement strand
ATCCTCGGGCACGGCAAATATCAGCTGCAGTCGGAGACGAACCGCCTGCGGCCAATTCCGTTGCCGGCGCCACGCGGCGTCATTTACGACCGCAACGGCCACGTCCTGGCGGAGAACGTGCCAGGGTACACCGTGTCGCTGCTGCCCGGTCCGGAAGCGAACCTGCGCTCGACGCTGGCCCGCATCGCGTCGATCGCGAACATCGACAGCGCGGGGATCGAGCGCGTGCTGCAGCGGGCGCGCCGCGCGCCGTATCAGCCGGCGCTGGTGCTCGGCGACGCCCCCTTCCGCGTCGTCTCCGCGCTCGAGGAGCGCCGCATCGCCATCCCCGGATTGCTGATTCAGGCCGAGCCCAAGCGCTACTATCCCGACACCGGGGTCGTGGCGCATCTCGTGGGGTATGTCGGCGAAGTCACCGAAGGGGAACGGGCGACCCGGCGGTTCGCAACGGTGCGGCTGGGCGGCGTCATCGGCAAGGACGGGCTGGAGCGCGAGTACGACGACACGCTGCGCGGCTCGGAGGGCGTCCGGTTCGTCGAGGTGAGTGCGCGCGGGCAGATGGTGCGCGAAGCGGAGGCGGCCGCGAATCTCGCGCCGGTGCCCGGAACCGATCTCCACACGACGATCGATCTCGAGCTGCAACGCTACATCGCGAAGATTTTCCCGGCGGGACAGCGCGGCGCCGTGGTGGCGCTGAATCCGAACACCGGCGAGGTGCTGGCGCTCTACAGCGCACCCGGGTTCGATCCCAACGCATTCGTGGGTGGAATTTCGGCGCCGTACTGGCGCTCGCTCAACGAAAGTCCGGCGCACCCGCTGCTCGACCGCGCGATTCAGGCCCGCTATCCGCCCGGATCGGCGTGGAAGCTGGCCGTGGCGGCGATGGCGCTGAAGCGCGGCCTCGTCGGCCCACGCACCCACATGCCGATCCCGTGCCGGGGCGGACTGCAGTATGGCAATCGCTTCTTCCGCTGCTGGAACGCGCAGGGGCATGGCGATCTGACGCTCACCGAGGCGATCGCGCAGAGCTGCGACGTCTACTTCTACCAGCTGGGCAGATGGTGCGCCTGTACCAACAGCTCGCCAGTGACGGACGCGTGCGGACGCCGTTCGTCGTGCGGGCGTCGCCGACGAGTGGAACGGAGAATGCGTCGCTCGATCTCAGCGCCGATCAGCTGACGACGCTGCGGCGCGCGATGATCGCCGTCGTCGAGCAGGGGACAGCGCGCGGCTCGCGGATCGCGAACCTCACGATCGCCGGCAAGACCGCGACCGCCCAGAACCCGCACGGCCTCGATCACGGCTGGTTCATCGGCTTTGCCCCCGCGGACAAACCGGAAATCGTGGTCGGTGCCATCGTCGAGTTCGCGCGGCACGGGACGGCCGTCGCGCCGCTGGTGTCACGGGCGATCGCGCACTACCTCGGGATCGACGAGCAAACCGCGTCCCAGCTGCGCGTGACGCTGCCCAACGATTCCGCGCCGGCGCCGTTCCAGATCCCGGTGCTGCCGGACACCGTGCCACCACCACCCGTGATCCCGGTCGACACTGGTGTCGCGCGTCCTCCAACTCGATAAGGCGCTCGTCGTCTCGGTGGCCGCGCTGGCGCTGTACGGGCTGGCGACGCTGTACTCAGCCGGCCAGACCGACGTGCCGACGTTTGTCGCGACGATCTGGCAGCGACAGCTGGTGTGGCTCGCGCTGAGCCTGATCGTCGCCTCGCTCACCTTTCGCACGTCACCACGGATGCTCGAGTGGGCGACGCCGTTCGCATATGGCATCGCGCTGTTCCTGCTCGTGCTGACCCTGTTCATCGGGACCGGCGCCGGGACGGCGGCGGGCAGCAAGTCGTGGCTGGCAATCGGGGGGCACCGGTTCGGCCAGCCGGCGGAGCTCGCGAAGCTCGCCGTGATTCTCATGCTGGCGCACTGGCTCGCGGCGCAGCGCGAGCCGCCCGCTACGCTGCGCGACCTGATCATGCCGGGGATCATCACCGGCTTGCCCTGCCTGCTCGTCCTCAAACAACCGGACCTAGGCAGCGCCATCGTGTTCGTGGCGATTTTGTTCTTCATGCTGTTCTGGGCGGGGGCGAAGCCCTCGCTGCTGCTGCTAGCCGCCTCTCCAGGCATCGGGCTAGTGCTGGCGTTCTCGACGGTGACCTGGGGCGTCTGGATCGCGCTCCTGGCGGTGCTGCTGATCTGGTGGCGACCCTACCTCTGGGAGGGAGTCGCGATCATGGGGCTGAACGTCCTCGGCGGCGTGCTGGCATTGCCCTTCTGGAACCGGCTGGCACCGTATCAGCAAAACCGCCTGCTCGCCTTTCTGAACCCCGACGTCGATCCGCGTGCGGCGGGGTGGCACGTCATCCAATCGAAGGTCGCCGTGGGGTCCGGCGGGCTGCTGGGGAAGGGATTCACGGCGGGGACGCAGAAGCGCCTCGCGTTCCTTCCGGCGCAGCACACCGACTTCATCTTCTCGGTGGTGGGCGAGGAGCTCGGCTTCGTCGGCGTTCTGGTTGCGCTCAGTTTGTTCGCCTGGATGCTTTTCAGCCTGCTGCGTGTCGCCCGCAAGGCCACAGACCCGTTCTCGAGCCTGTGCGTCTTTGGAATTGCAGGCCTCTACTTCACGCACATCTTCGAAAACGTGGGGATGACGATCAACCTCATGCCCATCACCGGCATCCCGCTGCCGTTCTTCTCCTACGGCGGCTCGTTTCTGCTCGTGTGCTCGATTGGCGTCGGCATCGCGCTGCGCGTAGCGTGGGAGTCCCGGCAGTCCGGCTATGCCGAGCTAGGGCAATAGCTTAGCTCGTCGGGACTGGCGTCGGTACAGTTGCGGTCACAAATTGTGCGCTTCGTCACTATATGGCTCGAATGGCCTGGTTCAAAAAGGAACGTAAGCCGCGCACCTCCGAGCGTGTCAAGCTCGAGATCCCGGCAGACGCCTGGGAGAAGTGTGATCAGTGCGGGCACGTCGATATCCGTGAACGCTTCGTTCGCGCGCTCAACGTGTGCCCCAATTGTGGCCACCATCGCCGTATCAGCGCGCAAGAATACATCGACCTGCTGGTGGACGAAGGGTCGTGGCACGAGCTGTTCTCGGCGCTGAAATCCGCCGATCCCCTCAAATTCGAGAACTACGCCGACCGCGTGCAGGCCGCCGTGAAGAAGGCCGGCCCGCTCGACGCCATCCGTACCGGCTACGCCCGGTTGCACGGCATGCCCATCAGCCTGGGCGTGATGGATTTCAGCTTCATGGGCGGGTCGATGGGATCGGTCGTCGGGGAGAAGATCGCCCGCCTGACGCGGCACGCGATCGACAAGAAGACGCCGTTGATTCTGGTCTCCGCCTCCGGTGGCGCCCGCATGCAGGAGGGCGTGCTCTCCCTGATGCAGATGGCCAAGACCTCGGTCGTGATCGCCGAGCTGCAGGGCGCGCGCGTCCCCTTCATGTCGGTGCTCACGAATCCGACGACCGGCGGCGTGTCGGCCTCCTATGCGATGCAGGGCGACGTGACCCTGGCTGAACCTGGTGCGGTCATCGGGTTCGCCGGACCGCGCGTGATCAAACAGACGATCGGCCAAGACCTGCCCGACGGCTTCCAGACGGCCGAATTCCTGCTCGACCACGGGATGATCGATGCCGTCGTTCCCCGGGGCGAACTGCGGGACACCGCCGCCCAGCTGCTGCGACACATGACCGGCGCCTGGCCGGCTGAGGCCGCCGACTGACCTTCGAAGACGCCTGCCAGTTGCTTTTTGCACGACAAGCGGCCCGCATCAAATGGAGCCTCGGCCCGACCGAGGGGTTGCTCGACGTGCTGGGGCATCCCGAGCGCCACTTCCCGACCATTCACATCGGCGGGACTAACGGCAAAGGGTCCACATGCGCCTTCGTAGCCAATGAGCTGCGGGCGCAAGGTTGGCGCGTCGGGCTCTATACCTCGCCGCATCTGATCTCAGCGTGTGAGCGGATCACCGTAGACGGCGTTCCGATCGGCGAGGATGCGTTCGCCGAATGGACGACCCAGCTCAAGCTGCATATCGAGCGGCTCGATGCGAGCTTCTTCGAGGCGACCACCGCCATCGCGTTCGCCGATCTCGCGGCCAGAGACGTCGATATCGCCGTCATTGAAGTGGGCCTGGGCGGCCGGCTCGACGCGACGAACGTGCTGACTCCGCTCGTCAGCGCGGTCACGAAGATCGCGCTCGAGCACGTCGACTATTTGGGCAGTGACCTCAAGGGCATAGCGCGCGAGAAGGCGGGTATCGCGAAGCCGAAGGTGCCGTTCATCACGGGAGAAGCCGACCCCCAGATCCGCGCCGAGCTCGTCAAGGAAGCTAAGCGCCGCGGCGCCGAGCCGATCATTACCGTGGACACGACACTCCGGCCGCGGAAGGACACGCACCTCGGCCTGCGCGGACGCCATCAGCTCGCGAATGCGCTCGTAGCCCACGCCATTCTCAACGCGCTACCGGCGCCGTTCGGACCGGTGGGGAAAAACCTCCCGACAAGCTTTGCCCACGCCTACATCCCGGGGCGGTTCGAAGTCCGCGGCAAGTGGATCTTTGACGTCGCGCACAATCCCGATGGCATGCGCGTCGTCGCGCAGGCACTGGCCGAATCGGGGAGGACGATCCGGCGCCCCCTGCATGCGCTGGTTGGGATCCGCAACGACAAGGATTGGCGCGCGATGCTGGCGTCGCTGCGGCCGTTGCTGGACCGGCTCACGCTGACCGTCCCGCCCTCGATTCCGCTCATGCAACGCTGGTCGATCGAGGACATGGGACCGGACGTGGCGTTCGAGCCCGACTTCGAACGAGCGTTACACGACATTCAGGACGGCGCGGCGACCGTTCTCGTCACCGGCTCATTTCATACGGTGGGTGACGCGATGGCGCGCTTGCCCGGCTTCGCGCCCGTCGGTTAAGTTGTTGCGATGCAAGGAAAAGCCCTCCCCGGCTTTCGCGATTTCTACCCTGAAGACCTGAGCCTCCGAAACCACATCTTTGCGACCTGGCGCAGTGTCGCGGCACGCTACGGCTTTGAGGAATACGACGGCCCACCCCTCGAATCGCTCGAGATGTACACGCAAAAGAGCGGCGACGAGATCGTAGCCCAGCTCTATACCTTCAAGGATAAAGGGGACCGCGACGTCGCATTGCGGCCGGAGATGACCCCGACCCTGGCGCGGATGGTGGCGGCCCGCGTCCAGGCTCTCAAGAAGCCGATCCGCTGGTTCTCCATCCCCCAGCTGTTTCGCTATGAGCGACAGCAGCGCGGACGCCTGCGTGAGCACTTCCAGCTCAACATGGACATCATCGGCGAGGCCAGTCCCCTTGCCGACGCCGAGCTGATGGCGGCCGCCGTCGACATCACGCGTGCCTTGGGGCTCGGCCCCCAGGACGTCCGCTTGCGTGTCTCGGATCGCCGCCTCCTCAAGGCACTGCTCGCGACTCGGGGGATCACCGACGCACAGCTTCCGGTCGCCTTCGCCGTGCTCGATCGCAGCGAACGCGTGCCGAAGAACGTTCTGGAGGAGATGCTGCGGGAGGCGGGATACGGAAAACGCGAAATCGACGCGGTGTTTCAGGTCGCGTCGCTCCCCGGGGAAGGCGCGTTGGGAGGCGGTGGCGAAGCGGCCGAACCGCTGCGCCAGGCCGTCGCGGCCCTCGAAGCGATGGGTCTCGGCGAATTCGTGTCGGTCGACCTCACGATCGTGCGAGGGTTAGCCTACTACACAGGGATCGTCTGGGAGCTATTCGACGCACAAAAAGCACTCCGCGCGATCGCCGGTGGAGGTCGCTACGATGCGCTGCTCAACCTGCCGGCCTTGGGGTTCGGCATGGGAGATGTTGTCCTCGGCGAGCTCCTCAAGGAGCGCGGCGTAGCCCCCAAGGCGTCGATCGAGCTCGGCGCCTTTTTAATAGCGGTAGGCGGCGATGATATGCCCTGGGTCCTGAAGCTCGCCCATGGGATGCGGGAGCGCGGCATCGCGGTCGAATACGGGCTCCGGCACACCGGTGTCCGGAAACAGCTCGAGCTGGCTGCCGCGCGAGGCGCCCCACGCGCTGTGATCATCGGTCCTGAAGAACGCCAGGCGGGCCTCGCGGTCGTGCGAGATTTGCAGGCGGGCACCGAAGCGAAGGTACCGCTCGACAAGCTTCTCAACGGATATTTCGATTAATGGCTCAAGCACAGAAAATCACGCCACGCGCCAAAGACTTCAGCGAGTGGTACGGGGACGTCATCATGCAGGCGCACCCTCGTCACGCATACGCGCTTGCGCGCGACCGGTAAAGAGGGGAAGGATGCCATCGCGGTCGATCCCACCTCTGCGCTGGAGGAGCCGCTCGTTGTGCGGCCCACCTCCGAGACGATCATCTACGCGATGTTCGCGAAGTGGATCCAGAGCTATCGCGATCTGCCCTTGCTCCTCAACCAGTGGGCGAACGTCGTCCGCTGGGAACTGCGCACGCGTCTATTTCTGCGCACCACCGAATTCCTCTGGCAGGAGGGCCATACCGCGCACATCGATGAAGCGGACGCCGAGCGGGAGGCGCGACTCATTCTCGGCATTTACCGCCGCTTCACCGAAGAGTGGCTGGCAATGCCCGTCCTCACGGGCCTGAAGACCGATAGTGAAAAGTTTGCCGGCGCGCTGCGCACGTACGCGATCGAAGCGTTGATGCAGGACAACAAGGCGATTCAGGGTGGCACCTCGCACAACCTGGGCCAGAACTTCGCGAAAGCGTTCAACGTGCAGTACCAGACGGCAACGGGTGGGTTGGAGTACGTCTGGAATACGTCCTGGGGCGTGTCAACGCGGCTCATCGGCGGCTTGATCATGACGCACTCCGATGACAATGGACTCGTGGCCCCGCCCAAGGTCGCTCCCGTGCAAGTGGCGATCGTGCCGATCTGGAAGACGGATGAAGAACGGGCGCAGGTGTCAGGGGTCGGGGGTCAGGTGAAGGCGGATCTCGACAAGGCCGGGGTGCGCGTGGAGCTGGACCTCCGTGAGAACCTGAAGCCCGGTGCGAAGTACTTCGAATGGGAAGGGCTCGGCGTACCCGTGCGGTTGGAGATCGGCCCTCGAGACCTCGCCAGCGGGCAGGTGGTGCTGGCACGTCGGACCGGTGGAAAGGCTCCGGTCCCACTGCAGAACGTGGTGGGGGCGGTGACGAACGCGCTCGATGAGATCCAGGCGGCGCTGTTCGCCGCGGCCCGGGAGCGGCGCGAGAAGAACTCGATCCGCGGCGCAACGAAGGCGCAGTTCCTCGAGTTCATCAAGGGCAGCGGTGGATTCGCGTACGGCGGCTTCTGCGGCAGTCCAAACTGCGAAGCGGAGATCAAACAGCAGACGAACGCCACGATCCGCGTGCTCCCCGATCCCGAGTTTCGCAGCAAGGAGGCGCCGCAGACGTGCATGTGGTGCGGCGCGCCCAGCATCGCGGAGGCCGTGTGGGCACAGGCGTACTAGGGTTCGATCCGGGATTGCTTCAGGCAATCGCGGATCGCATCGGGACGCCGGCTTATGTCTACAGCACCAACCTGATTCGCGCGCAATACAACGCCCTCGACGACGCGCTCCACGGGATCCGGAATCGGATCTGCTATTCCGTCAAAGCCAATGGCAACCTCGGTGTCCTCCGCGTGCTCAAGCAGCTCGGCGCCGGCGCCGACATCGTGTCGGTCGGCGAGCTGCGGCGAGCGCGCATCGCGGGCTTCGATCCCGACGGCATCGTCTTTTCGGGCGTCGGCAAGACGGCGGGGGAGATCGAGGAGGCGATTCGCGCCGGGGTCGGCTTCATCAACATCGAATCGACGAGCGAGCTGGCGACGCTCATGGCGGTCGCCAACAACGTCAAGATGCCCGTGCGGGTCGGCATTCGCGTCAACCCCGACGTCGCGATCGACAGCCATCCGTACACGAAGACCGGCGAGAAGACGGCGAAGTTTGGCATTCCCTTCGATGAAGTCGTGACCGTCGCGAAGCGGATCGCGGCCGAGCCGCGGCTCGTGCTGCGCGGGCTGGCGATGCACATCGGCTCGCAGATTACCGATGTCGCGCCCTATCATCGCGGCGCCATCAAGCTGGTCGAGCTCGTGTCGGCCATTCGCGCGTCCGGCATCAACACGCTCGAGGCGCTGGACGTCGGAGGCGGGCTCGGCGTTCGCTACCACAACGAAAAGGCGCCCACGCCCAAGGCCTTCGCCGAGGCCGTCGTGCCGGTCGTGGGCGCGGCGGGGCTCGGGCTCTTGTGCGAGCCGGGCCGTTACCTGGTCGCCAACGCCGGCGTGCTGCTCACGCGCGTGCTCTACCGCAAGCACGCCGGGGGCAAGGAATACGTCATCGTGGACGCGGGGATGTCCGATTTCGTGCGGCCGAGTCACTACAATGCCCATCATGAGATCCTGCCGCTGCGCGACGGCAAGCGGTCGGAAGAGACGGTGAATGTCGTCGGACCGATTTGCGAGACGGGCGACTTCCTCGCGCTTGACCGCAAGCTGGTCGCGGTCGGCCCCGGCGAAGTGCTGGCGGTCCTCGGCACCGGCGCCTACGGCTTTGTGATGAGCTCGACCTACAATCAGCGGCCCCGCGCGCCGGAGATCGTGGTCGACGGCGACCGTTACTATGTCGCGCGCCAGCGTGAGACGCTGGACGATCTCATCCGCGGCGAGACGGCTGAGCCGACGACCTGGTACAAAGCGTGAATCGCATCCTGATCCTCGATTACGGTTCGCA
>QHUE01000209.1 GCA_003221825.1 Gemmatimonadota bacterium | reverse complement strand
CAGGTAGTCCAGCACCTGTTGCAGATTGGCGGCGATTTCCGGCTGGCCCTCGTAGTTGAGCAGCAATCCCTTGGCGCGGGTCTTCAGCTTGATCAGGTACTTGCCGCGGCTCCGGTCTCGCGGCTCGAGCTTGAGGTAGCACGACACCACCCAGTCGCGGCCAGGCGCGATCCGGGCCAGCCGGGCAATGGTAGCCTGGGCATCCTGCTCCGTGATGGCGGCTGGGAGGGCGCTCATGACCTAAAAGAACACAGGTTCGCGATACGCCCCCCACACGCGTTCCAGCGCATGGCGGATCTCGTACAGGGTCGCGTACGCGCGCGCGCAGTCGAGCATCGGGCCGATCACGTTCTGATCGGACTCGGCCGCCTGCCGGAGGGCGTCGAGCCGGCGCTCCACCAGGGCGGTGTCCCGCTCCGCCCTGACGCGGGCGAGCCGGCGGCGCTGCTCGTCCTCGGCGTCATTGGAGACCTTCAGGATCTCGACCGGATGATCGTCGTCAGACAGAAACTCGTTGACGCCGACGATCATTTTCTCGCCGTGCTCGACCTGACGCTGGAAGGCGGCGGCGGACTGCGCGATCTGGCGCTGGAACCAACCGCTCTCGATCCCGCGGACCACCCCGCCGATCGAATTGATCTCGGCGAAGAGCGCTTCGGCTTCGCGCTCGAGCTGATCCGTGAGCGCCTCGATGAAATACGAGCCCCCCAGCGGATCGATCACCTCGGCCACGCCGGTTTCGTGTGCCAGAATCTGCTGCGTCCGGAGCGCGACCTGCACCGACTGCTCGGTCGGGAGCGCGAGCGTCTCATCCAGCGAATTCGTATGCAGCGACTGGGTGCCGCCGAGGACGGCCGCGAGGGCCTGATAGGCGACCCGCACGATGTTGTTGAGCGGCTGCTGCGCCGTCAGCGTGACGCCGGCGGTCTGGCTGTGAAAGCGCATCATCCAGGAGCGCGCCTGCTTCGCCTTGTAGCGCTCCCGCATGTGGCGGGCCCAGATACGGCGCGCGGCGCGCAGCTTCGCGATCTCCTCGAAGAAGTCGTTGTGAATGTCCCAGAAGAAGGAAAGGCGGGCGGCGAAGCTGTCGATGTCGAGTCCGCGGGCGACGCCCCGTTCGACGTAGGTGAAGCCGTTCGCGAGCGTGAACGCCAGCTCCTGGGCCGCCGTCGCTCCCGCTTCGCGGATGTGGTAGCCGGAGATCGAAATGGTGTTCCAGAGCGGCGTGTGTTTGGCTCCCCACTCGAACATGTCGACAATGACTTTGAGCGCGGGCTCGACCGGATAGACCCAGGCGTGCTGCGCCATATACTCCTTGAGAATGTCGTTCTGCACGGTGCCGCGGAGCTTCGGCGTAGGCACACCCTGCTGCTCGGCGGCGGCCACGTAGAAGCAGAACAGAATGGCGGCCGGCCCGTTGATCGTCATTGACGTCGAGACCTGATCGAGCGGGATGCCGCCGAAGAGGGTTTCCATGTCCGCCAATGACGAAATAGCGACGCCGCACTTCCCGACTTCGCCCTCGGCGCGCGGGTGGTCGGAGTCGTAACCCATCAAGGTCGGGAAGTCGAAGGCGACGGAGAGTCCGGTCTGCCCGTGTTCGAGCAGGAATTTGTAGCGCCGGTTCGTATCGGCGGCGCTGCCGAACCCGGCGAACTGCCGCATCGTCCAGAGCTTGCCGCGATACATCGTCGGATGAATCCCGCGGGTAAACGGGTACTCACCGGGACGCCCGAGCTGGTGCTCGGCATCGAAGCCAGGGAGATCGGCGGCGGTGTAGACCGGCTTCTTCTGGATGGTCATTTGCCGTTCCTCACTTGCTCGAGAACCTCGGCGGCAACCTCGTAGGGGCTCCGCGTGCCCGCGGCGACGTCGTCGAGCCGGCGGGCCAGCAGATCTTCGGCCTTCGTTTCATCCCATACCCATTGCCGGATCGCCCGGTTCAGCACGTCGCGGGTGCGGGCAGCTAAACGACGCTTCCGACGCTCCTCGAGCTTGCCGCTGGAAGCGAGATAGTCGTGGTGGCGGTCGAGTGCTGCGACGAGCTGAGAGATCCCCTCGCCCTTCGATGCAACGGTCGTCAGGACCGGATGCTCCCAGGAATTCGCTTTTGCCGCCGCTTCACCTCGCCGCCCTGCGCCGCCCTTCGCCGCCCCATGGTGCGGGGTGATGTGCGCAAACGCGTTCCCGCGCCGAATCCCGAGCATCACTTCCACTTCCTGTTTCAGCTTGTCCGCGCCCGGCCGGTCGCTCTTGTTGATCACGTACAGCTCGGCGATCTCCATGACGCCCGCCTTCAGCGTCTGGATGCCGTCCCCCGACTCGGGCACGAGCACCAGCACCGTGGTTTCGGCAGTCGCGGCGACATCGAGCTCGGTTTGGCCGACCCCCACCGTCTCGATGAGGATGTGATCGAAGCCGAACGCTTCGAGCACGTCGGCAACCTCTTCGGTCGTGGTGGCGAGGCCCCCCTGCGCGCCGCGCGTCGCCATCGAGCGGATGAAAACGCCGGGATCGAGACTCACCGACTCCATGCGGATGCGGTCGCCGAGCAGCGCGCCGCCGGTGAAGGGGCTCGTCGGGTCCACGGCGATGACGGCGACCTTGAGGTCGCGCGCGCGATAGGCCCGGACCAGTTGCTCGGTGATCGTGCTCTTCCCTGCTCCGGGCGGGCCGGTGATGCCGATACGGTGCGTGTGCCGCTTCCCGATCTTCCCGTGTAACGCCGACAACACGCGTTCAAACCCGTCTCCCTGGTTCTCGACCAGACTGATCGCCCGGGCCAACGCCGCGGTATCGCCGCGCGCCAACCCTTCGAGCACCGCGTCGAGTCGCATATGCCCTAAGGATAACGGCCGCGTGGCCGTCACAGGAGGGTTCCACGCAGAATCACGGACGCCACGGTGAAGTAAATGACCAACCCGGTGACGTCGACGAGCGTGGCGACGAACGGCGCCGACGCGCTGGCAGGGTCGAATCCGAGCCGGCGCAGGATGAAGGGCAGCAGGGATCCCGCCATGGTGCCGAACGTCACGACGCCGATCAGGCTGCCAAACACGGTGAAGGCGACGAGCAGGTAATGCTCCCCATAGATCCCCGTGATCGCGTGCCACAAGGTGATCCGGAGAAACCCGATCGCCCCCAGCACGATGCCGAGCACGATCCCCGTGGCGAACTCGCGGCGAATGACGAGCCACCAGTCGCGCAGATTGACTTCGCCCAGCGCCATAGCGCGGATCACCAACGTCGAAGCCTGCGATCCGGAGTTGCCGCCGCTCGAGATGATGAGCGGCACGAAGAGCGCGAGGATGACGGCCTTCGCGATTTCCTCCTCGAAGAACGCCATCGCCGTGGCCGTGAGCATTTCGCCGAGAAACAGCGCGGCCAGCCAGCCGGCGCGTTTTCGGACCATGCGGCCGAACGCGACCTTGAGGTAGGGCGCGTCGAGGGCCTCCATGCCGCCGAACTTCAGGAGGTCTTCCGTGCTCTCCGCTTCTACGACATCGATGACGTCGTCGAAGGTGATGCGGCCCAGGAGCTTTCCGGTCTCGTCCACCACGGGAACGGCCGCGACGTTGTAGCGCGCCATGAGCCGCCCGACCTCCTCCTGGTCCTGCTGCGGCTGCACCTGGACGCTCGGCTGCTCCATGACCTCGCCGACCAGCTTGGTCGGCGCGGAGACGATCAGGCGGGCGATCGGGACGATGCCCTTCAGATTGCCCTGGCCATCGACGGCATAGACCTGATACAACTGGCTCTCGTCCTCTTCGCTCTGGCGGCGGATCGCCTCGAGCGCCTCGGCGACGGTGTTGTCCTCACGCACGTTGACCACGTTCGTGGTCATCAAGCCACCGGCGGAATCCTCCGGGTACTTGAGCAGCTTTTCGACGTCGGCGCGATCGGTGATCTCCTCGAGGACCGCCTGCCGCTCGCGGGCCGGCAACTCCGCCACGAGATCGGCGGCATCGTCGGTGGGCATCTCCTCCACGAGCTCGGCGGCGTATTCCGGCCCCACCGCGAGCAGCATTGCTTCGGGATGCTCGGCGGCCTCCATTTCCGCCAGCGCGCTCGAAGCGAGCTCAATCGGCAGCTCCGAAATGACGCGTACGCGAATGGATTCCTCGAGGGCCGACAGCACGTCCGCGAGGTCGGACGGATGGACGTTGCGCGCGCGCGCGAGGAAGGGGTGGAGATCCTCTTGCTCGGCCAGCTCCTTCAGCTCGTCGAGCCGGAGGTCTGGTGCCTCGGGGACGGTCACGGAGACCCACCACCGAGTGCAACCGTGCGCACCGGACCCGGCCGTACGGCGACGCGCTCGACGCGCGTCGCGCTGGCCGCGAGGATGTCGAATTCGAGGCCCTGGTACGTGAAGCGCTCCCCGGCGCGCGGAATCCGTCCCAGCGCCTGAATCAGCACACCGCCCACGGTCTGTGCCCCGCTGCCCAGCGGCACGCCCAGCTTCTCGGCGAGCTCCGCGGTCAGGGCGCTCCCCTCGACTTCGACGACCCGGGTCACGTCGGGGGCCGATGACGACGGCTCGAACAGCTCACTGACGAGATCATTGAGCAGGTCCTCGAACGTCACAAGCCCCGCGGTGCCGCCAAACTCGTCGAGCACGACGGCCAGGTGCCGGCCGCCGCGCTGCATTTCCAGCATCAGGTCAGCGGCGCGCGTCGTCCCGGGGACGGCCAGCGGCGGCCGCACCAGAATCGGATCTTCGGGTTGGCGTCCCAGCAGGTCCAACGTGTGCGCCACGCCGACCACCTCATCCAGCGATCCGCGATACACCGGATAGCGACTGTACCCCGACTGCTGCAGCACGTGCGCGGCTTCGGCCGTCACCGTGCCTTCGGGAAACGCGACGATCGCCGTGCGCGGCGTCATCAGCTCGCGCACCGGACGATCGGCGAAGGCGAGCACCCCGGAGACGACCGCCATCTCGTCGGTCGTCGCCAGCGCGTCGGTATTGGCGCCCGTGAGCAGCGCGGCGAGGGTCGTGCGCGTGGTTCCCTCGCGCCGCGGAATGAACGGCGACAGCACACCGCCGAACCGCTCCATGAGCGGCACGGCGCGGCCGACCAGCGGCTCCGCCCACCGTCTCCCCAGGACGCGCGGCACGAGGTACGCTGCGCCGATGAAGAGCGGCACACCGACCGTGATCGTGAAGATGCCGAGAAACGTCGGCGTGGTGGCTGCCAGCAGCGCCGGAATCGCGCCGGCGGCGAGCAGCACGCCCACCGTCGTGAGCATGTTGGCCGTGGCGAGCGTGCGCCCGGGGTTTTGCAGCACGCCGACCGTCGCCGCCGAGCCGCGGAGCTTGTAGGCCACCCAGCGCGTCAGCTCATGCTGGCTGACCGTGGCGGCGGCGACGCCGATCGCCGCTGAGACGCCGGCGAGCAGAAGGCCAACGAGCAGCACCGCGAGCGCGACGCTCATCGCTTCTCGAACGACACCTGGGTGACGCGGCGCTGGTCCACGCGCTCCACGACGACGCGGTAGCCGTCCAGGGTGAGCTCATCGCCGGGCCGCGGCACGCGTCCCAGCACCGAGTAGACGAGGCCGCCGACGGTGGACACTTCGGCGTGCGCAATGGTCGTCCCCAGCGCCGCCGACAGCTCGTCGAGGCTCGTACGCCCATCGACCCACAGGCGGCCGCCATCCTGGCGAATCGCCGGCGTCGTCTCGGTATCATGTTCGTCGCGGATCTCTCCGACGATCTCTTCGAGAATGTCTTCGCGGGTGATCAGGCCGGACGTGCCCCCGAACTCGTCGACGACGATCGCGATGTGCGAGGGCGTGCCCTGGAAGTCGCGCAATTGGTTGTCGAGCGTCTTGGTTTCGGGGACAAAACCGGCCGGCCGCACCAGCGTCTGCCAGCGCAGGCCAGGCTCGGCGAGGCCCATCGCGATGGGCACGAGATCCTTGCCGAACACCACGCCGCCGATGTTGTCGGGCGAGCCGTCCACGACTGGCAGCCGCGAGTGCTGACTTTGGCGGAAGGCCTCGAGGACTTCCTCGGTCGACGCCGAGACGTCCACGCCGGCCATGTCGAGACGCGGCGTCATGACCTCGTCCACCGTCGTATCGGCGAGCGTGAAGACGCCCAGCAGCATGTCGCGCTGCGCGACGCCGAGGGCCGGTTGCAGCGGGCGGGGCGTGTGGACCAGCGCGTGCAATCCCCGGTCCGCCCAGGCGAGCAGCCACAACAGCGGCCCGAACGGCGCCAACGTGCGGCGCGCCAGCGGCAATGCGGCCTCCGACAGCTCCGGCGCAAGGCGCGCGATGCTGCGCGGCAGCGCATCGCCGACGATAAAGAGCAGCAAGGTGCCGACCAGGAGCGTGACCAGCGCTTCGACCCAGGGCCGGGTCCACCACACCACCGCATTCGCCGTGGCGACGGCGCCGAGCACGAGCAGGGCCAGGCGTGCGACGTGCAGCGCGCGATGCAACGGCACGCGCCGCTCCTCGACGACCGGCGGCGCATCCCCCAGGGTGTGGAGCGCCTCGCCCACGGCGGCTTCTTCGGCGAGCGCGAGCAGCGCGGCCCACACACCCGCGCTGATGGCCACGACCAGCCCGATGAGGCGCAACGCTGCTTCGGTGAGCATCAGCGGAGGAGCCGTTTGACGTAGCGTTCCTGCCGCTGCCACATCGCGGACCGCGTGCGGCCAGCGCCTGCGGGATGATCGTACCCGAGGACATGCAGCGTCCCATGGACGGCCAGCCGGACGAGCTCTTCGTGCAGTTCCCTGCCCCCGTTGGCCGCGGCCGCGGGAGCGATGTAGACGTCGCCGAGCAGTCGTCCGTCCGGCTGCG
>QHUE01000208.1 GCA_003221825.1 Gemmatimonadota bacterium | reverse complement strand
AAACCGTCTTTAGCTCCTCGCCCTTTGCGAGCGCCACTTCGGCAACGGCGCGGCCATCCTTCAACGAGGGGGTGACGCTGACAGCGCGGAAGCCGGCGTTGGCTCGCAGCGCGTTCTGCACTGCTGCCCGCAGCGAGACCTTCGCCTTGGCTATCGCCGCGCTCTGACTCTGTGCAGCGGTGTAATCTTCGCCGTCTGCAATCGGCTCGGTCTTGACGATGCGTCCGCTGTTGGGATCGATGCTCACCTCGAAGAACTTGCCGCCTTTCATGGTATAAACGGAAAGCTGCGACTTGCCCTCATCGACCTCGAATTTGGCCGAGATCGGCCGCCCGTGGCTCGCGCTCGCCGCCAGACCACGGTCAAGGGACACGCGAGCGCTCAGTGCTGCCTTTGCCGCCGCAGCCGGGTTCCCTTCCTCTTCTTGGTCCTGGGCGGCGAGCGTGGTCCCCCAACACACCGCCGCGACGGCGAGAACCGGAACAAGCCACGCCTTCATCGTCATCTTCATACAATGCCCCCGATCTCGGTGTTGTGAAGTGATGTCCTGGCCCGCTCAAACGATCGATGATACACTTGTTATAGTCAACCGCGATGCGTTCATGCAACGCCGAGGCTTCTATGCGATGGATTACTCGTGCACATCCCAAGATCGATCGAGTCGCATGCCCGTGGCTGATCACGCGATTCATCGACCCGCAGGCTGAGTTTCTCTTTGCACCACTGTTCCCCGATGATCACGAGCTGCTCGCCCGCGGGTTCGTCATTTACGACGCGCTTTATGCATGGCTCCAGCACGCCAAGCGGCGCGTCCCCGCCTCCGTCTGATGTCCAAGGGCACAGCGACCGGACGTTGGCTCCTGCTGTTCCACCAGATTCCGCCGAAGCCCGACTACTTCCGGGTGAAGGTGTGGCGCAGGCTGCAGCGCATCGGCGCGGTGCCGGTCAAGAACTCGGTGTGGGTGCTCCCGTACAACGATCAAGCAGTCGAAGACTTTCGCTGGCTGCTGGAGGAGATCGAGGCGGGCGGCGGTGAGGGATCAGTGTGTCGAGGGGATTTCGTGGACGGCCTGAGCGATCGCGACGTGGAAGGGTTGTTCCGCGAGGCCCGCACGGCGGACTACGCCGCGATCGCGCGCGATGCGAAGTCTCTGACGCGCAAGGCGGCCCCCGTCGACGTGGCGCGTCTCGATCACAGGCTGGCCGAGGTCGCAGCGATCGACTATTTCCACGCGCCCAACCGGCAAAAGGCTGGGCGGGTCGTGGCCTACCTCGAGGCACGCGCGCGCCGGACCGAACTGCCCGAGAAGCACAGGGTCCGTGCTGGCGGCCCAGCCGGGCGGATGCGCGGGCGGACGTGGGTCACGCGCCGGGGCGTGTTCGTGGATCGAATCGCCAGTGCGTGGCTCATCAAGCGCTTCATCGATCCGGCGGCCCGGTTCAAATTCGTGGCTCCCGAGGGCTACTCGCCTCGCAAGGGCGAGCTGCGCTTCGACATGTTCGAGGCCGAGTACACGCACGAAGGCGACCGCTGCACCTTCGAAACGCTCGTCCGGCGCTTTCGACTACACGACCCGACGCTGCGGGCCATCGGCGAGATCGTGCACGACATCGACTGCAAGGACGCGAAGTTCGGCCGCGCGGAGGCAACGGGTGTCGAGCGCTTGCTCGAAGGGATAGCCCGGAAGCACGCTACCGACACGACGCGCCTCCGTCTCGGCGCGGTCGTGTTCGACAACCTCTATCGGTCATCGCGATGAAGCCCGCGCCGACTCGTGCCACGCTCCGGGAGTTCGTCCTCTACTTCCTGAAGCTCGGCACGTTGGGGTTCGGCGGACCGATCGCGCTCGCGGGCTACATGCAGCGCGATCTCGTGGACGAGCGTGGGTGGATCGCGCCGGACGACTACCAGCAGGGGCTCGCGCTCGCGCAACTTGCCCCCGGCCCGCTCGCGGCCCAACTCGCCATCTACCTCGGCTGGGTGCGTGGCCGCGTACTAGGCGCGACACTCGTAGGAATCGCGTTCGTGGCGCCTTCATTCCTCATGGTGCTCATCCTCGCGGCGCTCTACCTCAAGTTTGGCGGGCTCGCCTGGATGCAGGCGCTGTTTTACGGCATCGGGGCGGCGGTCATCGCGATTATCGCGTGGAGCGCCGCACGGCTCGCGCGCAGGACGCTGGGGCGGGATCGACTGCTCTGGGGACTGTTCGCTGTGAGCCTCGCCGTCACCGCCTGGACGGCGCGGGAGATCATCTGGCTTTTTTTGGCTTCGGGATTCGTCCCCGTGCTCATCCGCGCCCGCGCACACCCGTCGATACCGACCAAAGCGCTGCTCGTCGCGCCGTGGCCAGCGTGGCTCACGTCGGGTCTCACTGGAGCGGCATCCGTGGGGGTGCTCTGGAAGGTGTTCGGGTATTTCGCCGCCGCAGGACTGTTCGTGTTCGGCAGCGGGCTCGCGATCGTGCCGTTCCTGCACGGGGGTGTCGTCGAGCAGTTCCATTGGCTCACGGAGCGGCAGTTTCTCGATGCGGTCGCCGTCTCGATGATCACGCCGGGCCCGGTCGTCATCACCGTGGCGTTCATCGGGTATCTCGTTGCGGGGCCACTGGGAGCGACCGTGGCGGCAATCGGTGTGTTTGCGCCCGTGTACTTCGTGACCGTGCTTGCGGCACCACACTTTCGCCGCTTTGCCGAGAGCCCGCGCATCAAGGCCTTCGTCGACGGAGTCACGGCTGCCGCTACCGGTGCGATCGCCGGGGCGGTGCTGGTGCTGGGCCGGCGCGCCCTCGTCGATTTCCCGACGGTCCTGATCTGCGCAGTCACGTTCGCTCTCATTGTGACGATGAAACGCGTTCCCGAACCCACACTTATCGCCGCGTCCGGTGTCGTTGGCTTGCTCCTGAAGCATGCATTGTAGGCAGCGGTCACCATCACGAAATGGAGGAGTCCGTCTATGAATAAGGTGCTAAAGGCAACCCTAGCCCTGTGCCTCGTTGGCACCGGAGCTACCCCGTTGTTCGCGCAACAGCCGTCGACCGCTGCCTGGGATTCGGTCGGCCGTATTCTCGGAGCGGCTCCCGCGAGCGCGGCCGGCTACGTTCGCTACAACCTGCCCCGCCGTGACCTCAGCGTCCGGATCGGGGACGTCACGGTCTCGCCGGCGCTCGCGCTTGGTGCCTGGGCTGGGTTCAGCGGGGAGCCTAACGACGCGACGATGATGGGTGACCTCGTACTCACGGCGGCGGAGCTGGGCCCGGTGCTCGCGGAGTTGGCGCATCAGCGCATCGGGGTGAGCGCAATCCACAATCACGTTGTCGGCGAACAGCCAGAAATCATTTACGTCCACATACTCGGCCAGGGAAACGCGCTCGACCTGGCTACCCGGTTGGATCGCGCTGTAACGAAAACCGCAACGCCGCGACCTGTCGCGGCGGCGCCGCCGGTTCCGCTGACGATCGACACGGCCGCCGTTTTCGCAGCGCTGGGACGTCACGGCACCGCGCGCGGCAACGTCGCCCAGGTGGGGTTCATCCTGGTCTCGGGAACGGTCACCATGGGCGGCCGGACGATGACCCCTGCGCTTGCCTACGGCTCGCCGGTCAACGTCCAGATGGTCAGTCCCACGCGCGCCGTCGCTACCGGCGACTTCGCGGTCCGAGATTCCAGCGTCGCCGGTGTGGTGGATGCGCTTACCACGCACGGGATCACGGCGACCGCCATGCACAGCCATATGATCGGTGACTCGCCCCACCTGAACTACATCCACTTCTGGGCCGACGGCCCGCTCGCTGACGTGCTGCGCGGTCTCAGAGCAGCAGTCGATGCCGGGCACTGAGAGGACACATGCACGCATTTCGGAAAGCAGGGCTCGTGGCGCTCAGCCTCGCCGTGATCGGGACGACGGGGTGCAGCAAGAGTCGCAGTCACGACCAGGATGATGACGACGACGACGACCCGGCTCCCGCGGTGAATCCCTCGCCGAGTACCGCGCAGGCCGCCACCCGCTGGACATTCGACAGCTCGAGCGTTGGGCAGCCACCTACCGGCTTCTCGTTCGAGCGGACGGGGTCAGGGCGTCCTGGTCAGTGGGTAGTCCGAGCGGCGGCCGACGCGCCAAGCGGGCCCAACGTGCTCGCGCAGGAAGACAGTGATCGGACAGACTACCGCTTCCCTCTCGCCGTGGCCGACGGGCCCACGTTCGGGGACGTGAGCGTAACTGTCCGGTGCAAACCGGTGAGCGGTCGGGTGGATCGCGCGTGCGGCATCGTGTGGCGGTACCAGGACGCAAACAACTACTATCTCACGCGGGCGAACGCCCTCGAGGACAACGTCTGCTGGTACTACGTGCAGAACGGCCGCCGCGTCGAAGTGAAGCGCGTGCATGTGCCCGTCGCATCAGGCGTTTGGCATTCGCTGCGCGCGGACATGCGCGGCGATCACGTCGAGGTGTACTTCAACGGCAAGAAACTCATCGACGTCCACGACTCACGGTTCACTGCGCCGGGCAAGGTCGGCGTGTGGACAAAGGCCGATTCGCACACCCTGTTCGACGACCTCACCGCCACGGCACTCGCGCCCTGACCTTGGCCTTCCTGCTTACAGCGCTCACCTTCATCGCGGCCCGCCAGGCACCGCCTGCGGCCTGTACCCTCGCCGGGCCATCGGTCGAGGCTCACTGGTCTGGCGCGATCCCGCCAGCGTCGAGGGCTCTGGCGCCCTTGCGCGCGGTCACCGATGTGCCGCTGCCGGGGAGCGCGTCTCGCTTCGACTACCAGAGTCTCGAGCCGGCATCCGGTCGACTGTTCATCTCACACATGGGCGCCGGGCAGCTCGTGGTCTTCGATGTACGCGCCAGTAAAGTCATCGGCAATCTGGACGGATTTCCTACGGTGACCGGAGTTCTTGCCGTGCCGGCCGAGCACCGGGCATATGCTTCAGCGGCGGGCGATCACGCGGTCGTGGTCGTGGACGATTCCACGCTCCGGATCGTCGCACGCGTGCAGGGACCGCGGTTCCCAGACGGGATCGCGTATGCCCCCGCCGAGCGGCGAGTCTTCGTCTCGGACGAATCGGGGCGGCGCGACGTTGCGATCGATGCGACGACTAACACTGTGGTCGCGCAGATCGAGCTCGGTGGTGAGGCGGGAAACACGCAGTACGACGGCGGCTCGCACTGTATCATCGTGGCGGTCCAGACGGCGAACCAGCTGGCGGTGATCGATCCGGCGACCGCAACCACCGTGCGTCGGATCACGCTCGACGCGGCGGTCCGCTATCCGCACGGCGTCTACATCGACGCACCGCACCGTCTGGCCTTCATCGCGGGTGAGGAGAGCGGGACGCTGGGCGTGCTGGATCTACAGACCCTGCAGCTCCGTCAGGTGCTGCCAGTCGGGAGCGATCCTGACGTCCTGGCGTTCGACCCAGCGCTCGGCCGTCTGTATGTGGCCGCGGAGTCCGGAGTCGTGGCGGTGTTCGAGGAGCGGGACGGATCGCTCGCGCAGCGGGGCTGGTACCGAGCACCAAAGGCGCACTCGGTCGCGGTCGATCCCGCCACACACCGCGTCTACTTGCCGCTCGCGAACGTGAGCGATCATCCGATGCTCCGCGTATTGGTGCCGAGCGACGCTCACTGAGTAACGCTGCGGTACACGAACGAATCGTGAGCCCGTCGAGCATGTGTCCGCCCGGGGAATGGGAACCGTGATCAGGATGATGAGAGCGTTCGTGATTGATCACTGCTCGATCCCCCGGCGCCGCCACAGGAAGTACAGTACCGGAATCACCACCAACGTCAGCGCCGTCGAGCTGACCATTCCTCCGACCATTGGCGCGGCGATCCGCTTCATTACATCTGCTCCCGTGCCATGACTCCACAGCGCCGGCACGAGGCCGAGCATGATAGCGAGCACTGTCATCAACTTCGGCCGCACGCGGTTCACCGCACCGTGCTCGATCGCGCCGACGAGCTCAGCGAGCGTGGGACGGCGCCCCTCCTGCGCGATGTCCTTCCAGGCGTGATCGAGATACACGAGCATGACCACGCCCGTCTCGGCGGCGACGCCTGCGAGGGCGATGAATCCGACGGCCGCCGCGATCGAGAGGTTGTAGCCCAGCAGCCACATGATCCACACGCCGCCGACCAGCGCGAACGGCAACGACAACATCACGATCGCCATCTCGCCGACCGTGCCAAACGTCAGATAGAGAAGAAGCGCGATGATCGCGAGGGTGAGCGGCACCACCACCTGGAGGCGGGCCTTGACGCGTGCGAGTGCCTCGTACTGCCCGCTCCATCGGAGCCAATAGCCCGTAGGCAGCGTCACCTCGCGGTCAACCAGCGCGCGGGCATCGCGGACGTAACTCCCCACATCGCGGCCGCGCACATCGATCGAGACCTGATCGTACAGATATCCGCCCTCGCTGCGGATCATCGCCGCACCCGGACTGAAGCGGATATCGGCCACCTGGCCGAGTGGCACCTGTGCGCCGTCCGATTTGCCCACGAGAATCCGCCCGATCTCATCAGGATCGTCGCGGAAACCCTGCGCGTAGCGGACGGCAACGGGGTAGCGCTCCCGGCCTTCGACCGTTGTCGTGATCTCTTCGCCGCCGAGCGCCATGCTGATCACCTGCTGCGCGTCGCCCGTCGTGAGCCCGTAGCGGGCGAGGGCATCGGCGTCCGGCCGGATATCGAGATAGCGGCCGCCGAACGACCGCTCGGCGTACACGCTCGCCGTGCCGGGCAGCGGAGCCAGGGCCCGCTCGATGTCCTGGCCGATCCGCTGGATCGTCGTGAGATCCGGCCCAAAGATTTTCACCGCCAACGTCGTGCGGACACCAGTCGAGAGCATGTCCGTGCGATTCTTGATCGGCATCGTCCACGTGTTCACAGCACCGGTGAGCCGCAGCCGCCGATCCATCTCTGCGATCAAACGATCCTGCGTCATGCCAGCCCGCCATTCGGAGGTGGGCTTGAGGTTCACCACCGTTTCGACCATGGACATCGGCGCCCAGTCCGTGGCCGTGCTCGCGCGCCCAGCCTTGCCCCAGACGGAGGCGACTTCGGGAAACGTCATGAGGATGCTGTCCTCGACGTGCAGCAGCCGGCGCTGTGTCGTGACGGAGACAGCCGGCAGCGTGTTGGGCATGTACATCAGCGAGCCCTCATTCAGCGGCGGCATGAACTCGCTGCCGAGACCGGCGAACGGCAGCAATGTCAGGACGAGAATCGCCCCGGTTCCTCCCAACACCGGCCAGCGCGCCTCGAGCGCCCAGCGCAGAATTGGCCGGTACACCCGGATCGCCCAGCGATTGACAGGATTGTCCGCCTCGGCGCGAATTTTCCCCTTCACGAACCAGCCCATAAGCGCCGGGATGAGTGTGACGGAGAGCAGCGCCGCGGCCGCCATCGCGAACGTCTTGGTCAGCGCGAGCGGGCGGAACAGCCGCCCTTCTTGATCCTCGAGCGTGAAGACCGGCAGGAAGGACAGTGTGATAATGAGCAGCGACATGAACAACGCCGGCCCGACCTCGCCCGCCGCGGCGAACACACGCTCCCAGTGGGGTCGATCCGGGTCACGCTCGATATGCTTGTGCAGGTTCTCGATCATGACGATGGCCGCATCGATCATCGCGCCGATCGCGATCGCGATCCCGCCCAGGCTCATGATGTTGGCGTTGATGCCGAGCCAGCGGATCACGGCCAGTGCGATGAGTACGCCGAGCGGCAAAGTGGCGAGCGCGACGAGCGCGCTGCGTGCGTGCAACAAAAACAGCGCGCACACAAGACCCACGATGATCGACTCCTCGATCAGCGTGCGCCACAACGTCTTGATGGACCCCTGGATCAGGTTCGAGCGGTCGTAGGTGGGGACAATGCTCACGCCGGTCGGTAGCGAGGGCGTGATTTCGGCGATGCGTTGCTTCACAGCGTTGATCACGCGCAGCGCGTTCTCACCGTAGCGCATGACGACGACACCGCCCACCGCTTCCGTCTGGCCGTTGAGCTCCGCGATCCCGAGCCGGAGATCGGGGCCGATCGTCACGCGGGCGACATCGCCGACGCGCACCGAGCGGCCCCCTGTGCCCACTGCGATTCCAACCTTCGCGATGTCTTCCACGCCGCGGAAATAGCCGAGCCCGCGGATTGCGTAATCCGCACCGGCCACTTCCAGTGTGCGGGCGCCGACGTCCTGGTTTGCCCCCCGCACCGCCTCGACGACTTGACGCACGTCCACACCGTAGGCGAGCAACCGGGCGGGGTCGAGCAGCACTTGGTATTGGCGCACATAGCCGCCGAGACTCGCGACCTCGGCGACGCCGGGCACGGACTGCAGCGCGTACCGAACCTGGAAGTCCTGAATCGAGCGTAGCCGGTCCGGCCCATACCCAGCGCCTTCGAGCGCGTACTGGAACACCCATCCGACGCCCGTGGCATCAGGGCCGAGGCGTGTTTTGGCCGCGGCCGGCAGACGACTCTGGATGGCATTCAGATACTCGAGCACGCGCGAGCGCGCCCAGTAGAGGTCGGTCCCGTCCTGGAAAATCACGTACACGAACGACGAGCTGAACATCGACTGCCCGCGTACCGCCTTCACACGTGGGACAGAGAGGAATTGCGTGACCAGCGGATAGGTCACCTGGTCCTCGACGACCTGCGGTGCCTGCCCGGGGTAGTCGCTGTAAACAATCACCTGCGTGTCGGAGAGGTCGGGGATCGCATCCACCGGCATCGTGCGCAGCAGCCAGAGGCCCGCCACGAGGACGAAGAGCGCGCCGAGGGCGACGAGCTCGCGTCGTCGGATCGCCCAGGCGATCACGTTCTGGATCATGGCCGTCTCCGCGACGTATCCATGCCGCCCATGTTGAGTCCCATCCCCATTTGCAACATGAGTCCCTGAATCGCCGCTGCGAGGTTGGACTCCGAATCGAGTAGATATGTTGCCGACGCGATGACTTCGTCTCCTGCCTTGATGCCTTCTACGAGTTCAACGAGCGAGTCACTCCGCGCGCCCACGCGAACCTCACGCGGCACGAACCGGCCGTCGCCGCGATTGACGAACACCAGGTCCTTCGTTCCGGTCGGCAGCACCGCCGTGAGGGGCACGCTGACCGCACGCCGTCCGGCGCGGGAGAGCTCCGCTGTCGCGAACATCCCCGGTCGGAGCGCGCCTGACGAGTTGGCGACTTCGACGCGCGCCGTGAGCGTACGTGTCTTCTCGTCGAGCTGGGGATAGATGAAAGTCACGCGGCCTTGGAATGTCCGGCTGGGGAGCGCGTCGACCGTAATGGAGGCTGCGGTTCCCACGCGTACCGCTGCGGCATCTTGCTCGAAGATCGCGACGTCCA
>QHUE01000207.1 GCA_003221825.1 Gemmatimonadota bacterium | reverse complement strand
CGGTGCAGGTGCGCGTGCTGCCGATCGCCGATGGCCAGATGGACGCCGCGCGCGCCGTGCATGAGGCGCTGCGCAAGGCCGGCATTCGCTCTCATCTCGACGAGCGCTCCGAGACGCTGAACTACAAGATCCGCGACGCCGAGACGCACAAGGTGCCCTACATGGCGGTGGTGGGGCAGCGGGAAGCGGAAGCCAAGTCGGTAGCGGTCCGGGTGAGGGGGTCGGGAAACAAGCAGGTGGTGATGCCGGTTGAAGAGTTTGTGGAGAAGCTCAAGGACGAGGTACACACCAGGAGTCTCAAGCCGTTAATTTGATTGTGATGGGAACCCATTTGGGTAAGTGTAGGGGCGCAGCATGCTGCGCCCCTACCCAATCCCGAGATCTGAATAGACCATGGCCAACGATCAACTGACCCCTCTCATCCTGTCCGCCTGCCGGACGCCCATCGGGCGCTATCTCGGCGGTCTGTCGGCCCTGCCAGGCCCCCGGTTGGGCGCGCTCGTGATCCGCGAAGCCATGCTCCGCGCCGGCGTGCCCGACACGACGGTGGACGAAGTCATCATGGGCAACGTGCTCCAGGGCGGTGAAGGGCAGGCGCCCGCGCGGCAGGCGGCGATTCATGCGGGACTGCCGGGTACGATCCCCGCGATGACGATCAACAAGGTCTGCGGCTCGGGACTCAAGGCGGTGATGCTCGCGGCGCAGGCGATCAAGGCGGGCGACTCCAGTCTCGTCGTGGCGGGCGGCTTCGAGTCGATGTCGAACGCGCCACACTACGTGTATGGCATGCGCGCCGGCATCAAGGCCGGCAACAGCGAGCTCGTGGACGGCATGATTCGCGATGGGCTGTGGGATTCGTTCTCCAACACCCACATGGGCAACCTGGCCGAGTACACGGCAAAAAAAGCAGGAGTCGGGCGTCAGGAGCAAGATGAATTCGCGCTACGCAGTCACCAAAAAGCAGTGAAAGCGATGGAGTCGTGCTTCTTCAAGGCCGAGATCGTTCCGGTCAACAAAGTCGAGAAGGACGAAGGACCGCGGCCGGACACGTCCCTCGAGAAGCTCGCGGCGCTGAAGCCGTCGTTTGAGAAGGACGGTACCGTGACGCCAGGCAATGCGCCTGGCCTGAACGACGGCGCCAGCGCTCTGGTCGTGTCGTCGTTGGCATTCGCCAAGGCGCATGGGGTGAAGCCGTTGGCGAAAATCACGGGATACGCGACAGGCGGCGGCGAGCCTAAGGACCTGTTCTTTGCGCCGATCGTCGCGGTCCAGAACCTGATGAAGAAGACCGGCGCCAAGATCTCCGATTACGATCTCATCGAAGCGAACGAGGCGTTCGCCGTGCAGGCGATCGCTGACGGGAAAGCCCTCGGCTGGGATTGGTCGCGCGTGAACGTGCACGGCGGCGCGATCGCGCTGGGACATCCGATCGGCGCTTCCGGCGCGCGCGTGCTCACCACACTCTTGTATGCGCTGAAGCAGTACGGAAAACGAACCGGTCTCGCCACCCTCTGTTTGGGTGGCGGTAATGCAGTCGCCCTGTCGGTGGAGATGATCTAATGGAACAAGTGGTTGTCGGTTCTCGGTCATCGGTTGTCGGTTTCCGAATCGCGGCGCTTGTCGGAGGCGCCCTCATCGTCGCGGGCGCGGCACAGATCTCTGTACCATTGCCCGGGACGCCGGTCCCGATGACGCTGCAGCCGATGGCCGTGCTCCTCGTCGGCGGCCTGCTCGGCGCGCGCTTCGGCGCGCTCAGCATGATCCTCTATCTGGCGATGGGGGCCGCGGGGCTCCCGGTGTTCACGCCGACAGTGCCGTTGTTCGGTATTGCGCGGCTGCTTGGGCCGACGGGTGGGTATCTGCTGGCGTATCCAATTGCTGCTTATGCGACGGGTTGGTTTTCTGACCCCGCGCGCAAGCGCGGGGAAAACCCAGAGGCGGCCGCGATGTCCGTTAACCCCGGGCTGGCGCCCGGGGTTAGAGACCCTTGGGGTCGCATAGCCTTTGGTGTCTTGGTGGGCCTCGTCCTCATCCATCTCGGCGGTCTCGCGCAGCTCGCCATCATCACCGGCAGCATCTCTGGCGCGGCGCGACTCGCGACGTGGCCGTTCCTGTTGGGAGACGTGCTGAAGCTGGTGATCCTCGTGCCGGTCCTGACGAGACTCACCCCAACGATTCGCGCGCGCCTCTGATGGCGCGCGTTTCGTTTGCGGATGCGAAACGGGTCGGGATCGCGCTGGGCTGGATCGTGCTGTACGCCGTGATCGGTATCGGCCTCACGATCGGCATCTCCAACATGGTGCCGGGGTGGGGCGGGCCAGGCTGGTCCGTGTTCCGCAACGGCGCGTATGAAGTCATCGCTTTCGTCGTCGCGACGGTCGTCGTGGGCAAACTGCTCAACAAGTACTCCTGGGATCGCATGGGCTGGCACACGCAGCCGGGCGGGCTCTGGCCGCGGCTGCTCCGCGGGATCGGCCTCGGCGCGCTGATGGCGATGCTGGCGATCGGTCTCGCCTTCGTCTCGGGTCGCGCGACGGTGCACCTCACAGGAGACTGGAGCGTCTGGCCGAGCGTCGCCGTGCCGCTCGGACTCGGCCTGGTGCTCGCGGCGCTGGGGGAGGAGCTGATGTTCCGCGGCTATCCGCTGCGCCGCCTCGCCGACGCGATCGGCCCGCTGCCGGCGATGCTGATCCTCGCCCTGCTGTTCGGCATCGCGCACGCGCGGAATCCCAACGCCACCTTCTTCAGCACCGTGAACGTCGCGCTCGCCGCGGTCTGGCTGTCGTTCGCGTTCTTCTCGGCGGGCGGTATGGCGCTCGCGTGGGGACTGCATTTCGGCTGGAACGCCGGCCTTGCGATCCTGTTCGACGCGCCCGTCAGCGGCTACACCTTTGCCGTACCGGCGGTCGAATACACCCCGGGCAGCCACGCATGGGTAGACGGGGGCGCATTTGGTCCCGAAGGCGGGGTGGTCACGACGCTAGTCCTGATCGCCGGCACGCTCGCCGTGGTCGGCGCGCGCGTGAAACAGCCGCGCACCTGGCTCGCCGGATGAGCAAGGTTGCGGTGGTGGGAGCGGGGACGATGGGCAACGGGATTGCGCATGTCTTCGCGCAGTACGGCTGGGAAACGAGACTTCTTGACGTTTCGCGTGACCAACTTAATCGAGCTCTTGCGACGATAAAGAACAATAGTGAACGACAGGTAGGAAAGGGTGCCATGACAGAGGACGCGAGGCAGCGTCTTCTCGATCGCATCTCTACCGACACCTCACTTGAAGCCGCTCAGGGTAGGGAGTTGGTTGTCGAAGCAGCAACCGAAAACCCCGCCATCAAGTTTGACATCTTCCGAGATCTCTCTCGGATTTGTCCGGCGTCGACGATTCTCGCGAGCAACACTTCGTCAATCTCGATTAATGAAATCGCCAAACAAACCGATCGGCCAGAAAACGTGATCGGGATGCATTTCATGAATCCCGTTCCCCTAATGACCCTGGTAGAAATTGTTCGCGGCAAGAAGACCGCTAAATGGGTTTTGGACCGCACCGTTGAGATTTCGAAGAGCCTCGGCAAGATGCCCGTGATCGTACAGGATTCGCCGGGGTTCGTCTCGAATCGGGTACTGATGCCAATGATCAACGAGGCGATCTATTGCGTGCAGGATGGGATCGCCAGCGCAGAGGGCGTCGATGCAGTGATGAAACTGGGCATGAGGCATCCGCTCGGTCCGCTCGCGCTCGCGGATTTGATCGGGTTGGATGTGTGTCTGTCCATCATGAGAGTGCTTCAGGATGGGCTCGACAAGCAGAAATACCGGCCCGCGCCGCTGCTGGAAAAGATGGTGACAGCGGGAAAGCTCGGCCGCAAATCGGGCCAGGGGTTCTATGCCTACCGCGACTGACGTCCGCGAGCAGGTCGTCGAGCTGGCGCGCGAATTCGCGCGCGAGAAGATCGAGCCGTTCGCCGCCGAATGGGATCGGACCAGCCACTTCCCCCGCGACGTCGTCGACGAGCTGGGGCGGCTCGGCTTCCTCGGCATGTGCACGCCGGAAGAGTACGACGGCATGGGCCTCGATACCGTCACGTATCTGATGCTGCTCGAGGAAATCTCCGCCGCCGATTCCTCCATCGCCGTCTCGGTTGGGATCCACAACGCGATTCCCACGACGATGCTCGTGAAGCACGGCACGCCGGAGCAGAGAGAGCGCTGGCTGAAGCCGATGGCGCGCGGCGAGCTGCTGGCGGGGTTTGCGCTCTCGGAAGCCGAGTCGGGCTCGGACGCGGCGTCGCTGCGGTCGCAGGCGACGCGGGACGGCAAGCACTGGGTGCTGAACGGTACGAAGGCGTGGGCGACCAACGCCGGCACCGCGGATCTGATGATGATCATGGTGCGCACCGATCGGCCCGACGCACGCCGCGGCGCCAAGGGCATCTCGACCTTCATCGTCCCCACCGACACGAAGGGCTACGCGCCGGCGAAGCCCGAAGACAAGATGGGCCTCAGGGCGTCGAATACGGCGGGCATCGCCTTGAACGACGTCCGTCTCCCCGCCGATCAGATGCTGGGTGAGGAGGGCATGGGGTTCGTGTACGCGATGGAAGGACTCGATGCTGGGAGGTTGGGGATTGGGGCCCAGGGAGTGGGAATTGCACGTAAAGCCCTGGAGCTTTCCATCAAGTATTGCGCTGAGCGCAAGCAGTTCGAGAAAAGGATCGCCGATTTCCAGGCGGTGCAGTTCAAGCTCGCCGATATGGCGACGCGCATCGAGGCGGCGCGGGCGCTGGCGCAGCGGGCGGCGGCGCGCAAAGATGCGGGTGAGGACGTCACGCTCTACGCCAGCATGGCGAAGCTGTTCGCGTCCGAAACGGCGATGTGGGTCACGACGCAGGCGATTCAGCTCTTCGGGGGGTATGGGTACATGCGAGATTTCCCCGTCGAGAAACTCTTTCGGGATGCGAAGGTCACTGAGATCTATGAAGGCACCAGTGAAATCCAGCGCGTCGTCATCGCCCGCGCGCTCGCGCGCTAGCGCGAAGAAGGAAGAGGCGACGGCGCTGTTCGCGCTGCTCGAGGAGCACGAGCACGAGCAGGTGTCGCTCGTGTACGAACCCTCCTCGGGCTATCGCGGCATCATCGCCATTCACGACACCACGCTCGGCCCCGCGCTCGGCGGCACGCGGTTCTGGCATTACGCGAGCGATCGCGATGC
>QHUE01000206.1 GCA_003221825.1 Gemmatimonadota bacterium | reverse complement strand
GAGACGTTCATAGGCATCGGCGTTCTCGGGAGTGGTCCACCCATGCCAGATCCGTGAGATCATAGAATTCCGTGACGGCAGTGTTTACGTGTTCACGGGCACCTGCCCGGAAGGCTGCAGGGGCGGGAGCAGAGTACCCCAGATCACCAGCAGCAGGAACAAGCCACCGACCACGATCATGAGGATGTCGAGACCGGAGTAGGAGTCATTGCGCGGCGCGTCCGGTGCCACCGCCGCGTTGAGTGCATTGATCGACCGCTGCACCACGAGCAGCGGGAGAAACCCAATCACGGAAATCAGCCAGTACGGCTCGGGGAGCCGCCAGGTCATATGAAGGAGGAAGTAGGCCAGGGCCAGCGCGGAGCCGGACCATGTCGCCGGAACCCCATACAGAGCCGTAATTGCCTGCTGGCGCGGAAAGAGGCTGAACGCCCAGAGCGGGGCGAAGAACGCGCGCCAGAATGGACTGAGATGCTCCTGTTCCCGCTGGCGGATGGCGTGCCAGTGCTTGTACGCCCAATACACCTCGTACAATCCGAACGTGCACAACGACATAACCGCGAGTTTGCCGAGCGACACGTTGAACTGCGGCGCGGTTCGGTAGGACGCCAGATCAGCGGGCGTCGCTGCTGTTCGGACTGAACTGAAGGTGCCTTCAGGATCACCGTAGTGGGTCACGTTGCCGCCCCTGACGAGGTGCGCCTAATACTACCACGGCTTTCGAGATCGTCCACTTGAAGCCATCGGGGTCGCGCACCCGGAAGATTCGCGCGCCCCAGGGCATGTCTGTGGGCTGCGTGTCGAGCACTCCGCCCTTCGTCGTGATGCGCGATCGTGAAGCCCAACATCTCGACGTACCAGGCGAGGCTCTTGTGGAGATCCTTGACGGTCAGGGATGCCTGCAGCGACTGCCCGTGTAGCGGCTCAGAAGTCGATCTCATGCGTCTCCAGAGTGGATGGGACCATCCTGGATTGCCACCCAGATCTCAGCCGGCGCCGCTTCGGGATATATCTCGAAATCGACGGTGTAGGCACGCGCCGGGGCCCCGTCGCTCGCAAAATAGGCCCACACCTCGCGCCAACCGTCAATGATGGCTTGTGGGAGTGGGCCTGAACAGCGGAACGCGAGATACAACGCGTGAGTAGCGGAAACCATTTGCAGCGGCGGCGACAGCGGTCGTGCACCGCGAACTTGCCGCCCCACCAGCAGCTGGTAGCTGCCCGTGACGTTACTTTCGTACGCGGAATACGCGGCAATCGTCGGCCCGAACGCGCCGACCTTTTCCAGCCGTTCCGACCAGCGCTCCTCGCTGAACCGCTCCCACAACTGCGGGATCTGCGCGGTGGAAGGGCGTGATTCCTCCGTGTTGGTGGTCCGCGTCGCGAGACCCACGATTTGCTTGGGCTCCGCACGGCGGGGCTCTGGCGCAAGGCTAATCAAGAAGTTCTCAACTCTTGCAAAGACCCGAAGTCATCGCCTAAGAAGGAACTGCATAATCACGTCACCCCGATACGCACGGATCTCGGCGATGGCCGAGCCGCCACGGGGGGCCAAGACCTCCAGGCGCTCAAAGCCGCGATCGAGCGCCTCTGCGAGCAACCCCTTACAAAACTTGACCACGGGCGATCGGTGGACGAGCCGCCCTTCGGTCAGCTGGGGCAACAGTAAGTGGTCGCTCATGCTCCCTTAATCTTCACCAGACTACCTCACGCTCGCCAATGAGGGAGGAAGACGGCCACCGCGAACCGGATGAAGCGACCGGCGAAGCCCAGGATGATGAAGGGCGTGAGTGGGAAGGCGAGTGTGCCCGCCGCGATGCTCACAAGGTAAAAGGGGGGGAAACCCGACGCCGCGCTTACGAACACCAGGCCGGCGCCAATCTGGCGCTTCTCGCGGTATCGTGCGGTCGCCAGCTGGATCCGGCGTTGGATGCGTTCTCCCGGAATCAGCCTGACACCCTTGCCGGCGTAGTACATCCCGACTTTGCCGAGCATCTGACCGGTGGTCGCCGCGATGACCAGTGGCCAGCGGAGCTCCGGCGGTGCGACTAGCGAGGCTGTGACCAGATACGTCTCGGCGTGCAGCAATGGAATCACGGCGCTGCCCACGCAGAAGGCAAACGTCCCGAGCAGGACGAGGAAATGATCCAAATAGGTGTCTAGCGGTTCGGGTCAGTGGTCATTGTTGACTCCCAAGCGCCAACCTGACCTGACTCAGGTGACTCATATACGCGCCGGGAGATATCGAGCGGCAGGCGCGCATAGTCGATCCCCTTGGCCCACGCATCCTGATCCATGACCCATACGACCGGGCATTGCAGCGTCTCGTCTCTGGTCCGTTCGAGCTCTCGAATGAGTTGCGTGCTGACTCCGGTCGCTTAGCGGGGTGCGCCCAAGTTGCGGCGCGCTGAAGAACGTCGTAGTAGCCGCACTGCCCCGGCCGGGCTGAGTAGGATCAGCGTCCACACGACCGCAGACACGCCAACCATCGTCACCTGATAACCGAAACCGCCGAGGGCGTGGTGGGTCTCGAACAACCACGACTGAATCACATATCCGGGGGCGATCGCGATGAAGGCCGGCAGAGTGCTCATGTGAGTCAGGGCCACGGCGGCCGCGATGCCCGTGAGGAGGAGGAGTGCCAGGGCGGTGTAGCGCAGACGGACACTCATCTGTTAGCTGGCCGCCTTCGGAACGATAGCGTTTTTCGGTTGCCGCGGTGGCCCAAGCTCGCTCGGTGTGAACCGATAAGGGATGCGCGTGGAGCTAACCGTTATGCCCACACCCTTCACCGATGCGAAGCCCACCTGAATGCTCTGCAGCTGGTCGTAGTGCGCGTAATGATCGCGCACATACTCGGCAACGCGCCGAGCAAATGCCGACTGCTCGCCTTCCGACCAATCGGCGACGGGCGAATTGGAGAACACGACGGTGAGGTACGCGGAGTTATTGAGGCTGACATTGATGGCGGACGTGTGGAACTCGCGCGCCAAGCCCTGCTGCAGCGACACCATATCCTTCAGGTCGGCACATCCGAGCGCTGCGGCCGCGGCCAAAAGACTCAGGAGAGCACGACGCGAGAGCATGTGCGGCCGCGCGTTCACTTTGCCGGAAGCGAGCCGGCGTACTTCGCTGCCACCTGCACCCATTTACTCACCTGCGCGTCCGTTTTCAGGCCACCCTGCTCCACCAGGATCCAGCCCTTCATCGGCCGCCCCGTAAGGTCGAAGCGCCGCGTGTGAGCTCGAGCGAGAGCAGCATCCGTCGCCTCGGGTGCGAGGCGGACGATGAGATCCGACTTATGGACCCCGACGCACATGTTGCCGTTTAGAAGGAAGGCGACGCCGCCGAACATTTTCTTCTCGACGAGCCCTTTGCGCCGGCCCAGCGAGCCGCGAATGCGATCTGCTAACCGTTCGTCAAAGGCCATGGTGGGATCGTCAACTGCCAATTCGTCGCTCTTCGCGTGCCTTGCTTAGCAAGCGCTCGGCGAAATCGAGACGCTCCTGTGTTTCTGCAAGTTCCTGTTGGAGGTCCTCGACACGGTTTTCAACGGCCTCGAGCCGCTCAGTAACATCGGCCGATGGTGATTGAGGACGAGTGGCACGCAGGCGCGCGATCTTAAGGACCGTGAAAGCGGGAATTCCCACGAATATCAGGAGCGCGGCAAGAAACACAGCTGGTTCCATGTAGCGTCTCTCCCCTAAGGTTGATACTCGCCTGCGCTGCCTAGCGGGATGCGCCTACGCCGCATGTTTCGGAGCCAGACCCAGTAGGCACACGATCACCGCCAAAGCCGCAGCGGCGCACGCTTGCCCAACGTACCACAACCCCGCGTCGCGCATGATTGCCGCGCCGACGCGTGGGTCAAAGAGATCACCGAGTTGCGTCCAAACCGCGATCGCGATGACGGCCAGGGCTGGAAGGACCAGCCAGCGTCGAAAGCGCACGGCCGCGTAGCCGCTCAGCCCTAGCGCGACCGCCCCGCCCCAGATCACACGGAGGCTGGGTTCCTTGTCCATCACGTCAAGCACGAGGTGCACTGAAGAGGTGTCGTGCGGTCTAAGGGAGTGCGCCTAAGCTGCCGCGCCGAGCTGGAATATTCACAGTGGAATTCTACCACAGAATGTGTTCATGGAGGCCTAGAACGCTCCCCAAGCCTGTTTACCGGGGATGTAATAGCTGGGACACAGGAATTTGAAAATCCTGGCGACTCGCCGAGCGCTCTCCAACTTGGCTTTGTCCTGCCGCAGCATCCCGGCGAGTTGCTGATCAAACATCTCCGAATAGTACGCTTCGGCCGCCTTGTGACGCTCGGCATCGGACTTGTAGTCCGCACGGATCGCGGCCAGTTCTCCTGGATCGAGGAAGATCCCTTCACATTTCGGGCACTCGTCCACGACCACGTCGCGTTTAACGCTCCAAAAATGGCGCATCATGACGACTGAGTCGCGCGGGCACTTGCGCCGCTCGCTCTGGTCCACTTTCAGTGACGCGTTCTGCGGAATGTTGAGGAGAGACTCCCCGGCCGATTGGTCAGGCTGATCCACTTTGCCGAGCGTCCACTCGTCGAACCACAAGCCGCCGCAGCCGCCCTTGCATGCTTGCACCTTGACGTCGCCCGCTGCGATTTCGGTCATCGCGGTACCGCAGGCTGGACAGTTCATTGTCGCGACTCCTGTGGTTGGGAGAAGGGAGCGGTTTGTTCAGTAAGTTAGTGTTGGACGTCGCACAGAGCTACAGAAGTTGGGGGGAACCGAGAACGACGACTCAAACACCAAACTGACGCAAATGATGATCTAGATGCTTGTACTCCATGACACCCCAGCTCGGGCCGGAAATGGATCCGAAGACCCGGCTCGCCGGCCATGCTGCGGCGGGCCCACGCGCCCCGAAGCGCTGAATGAGCTCGCGCAGCCGACCAACGTCGGCCGCCCAGGTGGTAGGACGCGTCGCGAGGAACTCAGGCGGGCTTTTCCCCTTCCCTTTCGGCCATGGCAGCACGTGAATCGCGAGCCAATTCAGTGGAAAGCGTGTCAGCGGTCCGGATGGTGGACCCGCCTCAAGCTCGCCGAGCCCCTGCCGCAGATCGCAGCTTACATGACAGACCATTTCCGGCGCCGTGAATCGACCCCAGACCGGCTTGCGCTCGGGCGTTAGTCGGGAGAGCCGATCCATTATGGCGGTCCGAACTTGGGGATCAAAGATTGAAGGCATGTTCAGTCACGATACGGAGTGGCGCATGGTCACTATCGACGCTTCTTCGCCGGCCGGTCGCGGCCATACTGGTGGAGGACGAGGCCCGATACCGCTCCACTCGCGTCGCGAACAAAGGTGACTTGTGCGTCCACGTCCTTGGCGAAGAAGTCGTTGTTGCTCTCGGGCCAGAGTTGCACCGCGGCGCTGCCTGTGCTCGACCTGATATGGAGCGCCCCGTTCTGCAGCGTGACGGCGAGCTCCAGGCCTGGCGCGAGCTCGTAGACGCCGACGTAGAGTGACAACGCCGATGCCGGCAACTCGATCGCCACGCGCGCCCGCTGCGGCAGCGCCGAAGGAGGCACCATGCCGAGCAGTCGCATGTAGCTCGAGACCTGACTGTAGTGCTCTGCCAAATCGGTCTCGAACGCGAGCAAGGTGCTCGCAAGCGCCGGCGACTCGAGTTTCCCCATGCGTTCCATGGCGGTGTCGCAGAAGCGGAGTGAGGCCTCGAGACGTTGGACGAGGGTGTCCTTCGGCCACTGCGCTTTGACGCTGTCCGACAGCGAATCCTTTGGAGTCCTAGGGTGCTTCAGGACCCCGAGGCGCTCACACAGGCTGTAGTTCGCATCCTCGAGGTGTTGGGCGATATAGCCGATAGTCTGCTGTGACGGTGTAGGCCGGTAGTCGTATCGGGCTGCAGGGATGGAATCGAAGGCCGCAACGAGCCGACTCCCGAAGATGTCGGCAAACCTGATGAACTGCAGCATCACAGCATTCGGCAACTCCGGAGTGGGCGGCGACTGGCCTGCCAGCACCGAGGGAAGCACAAGCGTGAGGACGATCAGTGCGCGACGGCTACACATCGAGTTCCCTCATGCCCAGCCATTTCACCTTCTCCGGGTCACGATGGTCAAAGAAACTACTGGTCCCGGTGTCCAATGTTGCAATCGCGGCGATGTCATCCGTGCTCAGTTCAAAGTCGAGCACATTGAAATTCTCCACCATGCGTTCTTTGCGAACCGACTTGGACAGGACCACGATGCCGCGTTGCGACACCCAGCGGAGTATCACCTGAGCAATACTCTTCGTGTGCTTGGTTGCGACTGCCCGCAACGTTGGATTCTCGAAAATATGATTCCGCCCCTCCGCAAATGGGGCCCATGCCTCAGGCTGAACCTTATTGGCCAGCAAGAACCGTTGCGTCTCACGTTGTTGAAGGAAAGGATTCACTTCGATCTGGTTGACTGTTGGGGTCACCTTGTTGTGCAGCATGAGGTCCATGATGCGGTCAGGATGAAAGTTGGCGACGCCAATCGCCCTGACTTTGCCCGCGCTGCACAAGTCTTCCATCGCACGCCACTCGCCATACACGTCGCCAAATGGTTGATGAATGAGGTACAGGTCCAGATAGTCTAGCTGCAGGCGCTTCAAGGACCGCTCAAAGGCTGCCAGTGTGTCTTCATAGCCATTTCTCTGAATCCACAGTTTCGTGGTGACAAACAGCTCTTCTCGGGCGATTCCGCTCCGCTGAATCCCTCGACCAACCGCGGCCTCGTTGAGATAGGACGCAGCCGTGTCAATCAGGCGATAGCCTGTGTCAATGGCATCAACCACGCTTTGTTCACATGCGGCCGCATCGGTAATCTGGAACACGCCAAAGCCAAGAAGGGGCATTGCGACGCCGTTGTTCAGTGCGACCTGTTGCATGAGCCTCCCCCCGACCATCCTCAGTCGGGCTCGTGCCAATAGAACGACTCGCGCGCGCGGAACAGCGTCTCACCGCGCGTATTGGTGAGCGTGACCACGGCGTTTAGGACCGGCGCGTCGAGGCGGCTTGTGACTGAGCGTGACGGGAACTGGCCCTCGATCGTAACCGTGCCGACGCGCTCGAA
>QHUE01000146.1 GCA_003221825.1 Gemmatimonadota bacterium | reverse complement strand
TTCGGAAACGCAGCGTGTCGCCGCGAGCGGCCAAGTCCTGCGCCGCCCACGGTGGGCCAGCAGAACCCTCGTAGAACGTGACGAGAGCCACTAGTTGTTGTGGCACGTCGAGAAACAGGAATTCCATCCCGCCATATTCGCCACCGCGGGGAGTGATGTTGGAGTAGTAACCGCTTCGCCCGACGTCTTTTTCGCCAGGGGGATCGGAGACTCGACGCAGCTGTGCGGAGTCGTTGACTGGATTATCCTCGCGGGCGCCCGGTGTGCCAATCATTTCGCCGACTAAATCGCTCGCAATCCTTCGGCCTTCGAAACCATACTGCATGTGTCGGTACCCTGGCGCCCACTGCAGCACTACGCGACCAGAGTCGTTTGTGAGCCCACAGAGTTCGTGCGCCTGCGGCGGTATGTACAAACTGCCCCACCCTCGTGCGGGGTCGACAAACACGAGCCAGGCTCTACCATCGGCCGAAGCGCCAAAGAAGGTACCGGACGGCGTTTGGCTTTGAGCCGCCTCGCGCTTCGCGTCGCTCGACGCACCTGCGGCCAAAACGACAGCAACGACGGCTGCCCCAACACTAAAGGCGGGCCACTCCGGCGATTGCATCAATCGCTTATCCAGTACCGCTTGAACGCGCTCGTCGCCGGATCCCAGAGGAACACGGATGATGCCGACTCAAACATGAAGAACGCGATTCCTTCACGCTTCATATCGAGAACTTCCGAGTGGGCATCCGCTCGTGGGTAGTAGCTCAACTTCACGGGCTGTTGTGTCGCGAGTCCCATTTCTTCGTCAAAGTCTTCCTGCAGGAGCACGGGGCGATATCCTGACTGGTCCGACACGAAGACTACTAGGCTCTTCTTCCCGGTAGTCTCATGAATCAGGATGTAGGCGAAATCAAGTCTGTCGTCGGCATTGAAGAACCCGTCCGTCCAAAAGGGAGCCTTCGGCCTCCGGTCGTGGCCCTCTGTGCCATAAACCAATGTGTTGTTGTAGTACTTCCAGTAATTGCGGAAGTCGGCCTCAGACGGTAGGCGGTATCCGGCGAGGAGGCTTCTCGCGGTATCCTCGAAGAACCGGAGATAAACGGCATCGACCGGTTGCAGGTGGCGGGCCAGCTCGCCGCTGACCTTCGCGTCACGCCCGCACGCGAGCCCGACCAACGCCATCGGCAGAAAAGCCGAGTAAGCGCCTATTCGCCGCAGGCGAGACACACCCAACGATCTCAGGATTGTCGACATGAGGTCCAACTCCCTCGCCTCAGTTCGCAAGCTGGCGAACGTGGTTTCAGACACGCCCGCCGTCAAGCAACAGCGCTCCAAACGGTCATACAAGGGATCCTCGGGATCACGGTGAATGGCGTCAGTCGCGGGTTGCGGAGGCCAGGAAAACGGGGCAGCTTCACGAATCTCTAGCACCCCGCCCGTCCCACTTGGTCTCAGGAGCGCACCCATGCTGAGATTCGTGCTCAGAACCGCCACGATCGCGGGAGCGATCGCCGTCGCGGCATGCGTGGAAGACCCACCGATCAGTCCCACGGCAAACACGGCCGGCGTACCAACGGCCGGCAGTCCCACGCTGCAAGTCATGGCCGCACCGGCTGACGCAAAATCCTACGTCATCGACTTCACCGGTACGCAGCTCCCGGCCGATCTGGCGGCCCAGGTCAGTGCCGCGGGCGGAACGGTGACCACCAGTATCGACCAGATCGGCGTCGCCGTCGCTGCCTCGAGTGATCCGGGATTCGCCGCTCGCGCGGGCAAGATCAAGGGCGTGTCGACCGTGACAGAAGACATCCAGGTGCAATGGGTCCCACAAGACCGGGTCGTCGAAGCAGGCGAGGTGACCGACGCCGGTTCCTTTGACGCGACCGCGGCGTTCGGCGCAAGCGAGACATTCCGCCGCGCCCAGTGGGTTCCTGACGCCATCTCGGCACCGGCAGCGTGGGACGCCGGCAACGTGGGCGCCGGCGTTCGCGTCGCCATCGTGGATGGCGGGATTCGCAGCACACACATCGACATCGCGCCGAACCTCGATGTCGCCCATTCGCGCTCGTTCGTCGCAGGTCAGCCCTTCAACTTCGATCAGGCGCGCGACACGCTGGGCGTGTGCCACCTGAACGACTCGTTCTGGCACGGCACGCACGTGGCGGGCATCGTCGCTGCACCCGGCGGGCCGGGCAACTCGAACATCGGCACCGTCGGCATCGCGCCCAGCGCCACGATCATCGGCGTGAAGGTGCTCCACTGTGGCAGCGGCTCGTTCGGGGCGGTGATCGCCGGTATCGTGTACGCGGCGACGCCCATCGCCGAGGGCGGCGCCGGGGCGGACGTCGTCAACATGAGTCTGGGCGCTGAATTCCCGCGCCAGGGTGTGGGCGCCGCGCAGCTCGCGGTGGTACTCGGGAAAGCCACGACATACGCGTTCCAACGCGGCGTCACGGTGGTGGCGGCGCTCGGCAACGATGCCACCGATCTCGATCACACGGCGAACACCATCTTTGTCCCGGCGATGTCGCCGCACGTGATCGCCGTGTCGGCGACGGGCCCGCTCGATTTTGCGCATGGCGCCACGAACTACGACCGGCCGGCGTCGTACACGAACTTCGGCCAGTCGGCCGTCGATTTCGCCGCGGGTGGCGGCGACTTCGTACTCCCGGGCAACGACGTCTGTGCGCTGCCACGCAATCCCAGCGGATTCATCGTGAGCTTCTGCTGGGTGTTCGACATGGTGATCGCGCCGTGCCGCGGCGGCGGGTCCAGCAACTCCAGCTACTGCTTCGCGGCCGGTACGAGCATGGCCTCTCCTGTGGTGTCCGGTGTCGCCGCGTTGATCATTGGGAAGTTCGGGCGCATTGGACCCGCGGCCGTCGAGCGCCGTCTCCGGCAATCGTCTGATGACCTCGGGAAGCCCGGCAACGACGACTTCTACGGGGGCGGAAGAGTGAATGCGCTGAGAGCTATCCAGTAGCGCTCGCGCATTCAGCAGACGGGCTCGCCCAGCGGCGGGCCCGTCTTGTTTTTGGCTGCGCCGCGCACATCGACAATCATGCGGCCGGCGGTCGCGCCGAGAATCACGGCTCCGCCCACCAGCGTCGCCGGACCGGGCGTTTCACCGTGCACGAGCCAGGCCCAGATCGGATTCAGCACCGGCTCGATAAGAAGGAAGAGACCAACCTCGAGCGCCCGGACGCGCGGCACCGCGCGCGCCAGGAAGAGATACGGGATCCCGAGCTGGCACACGCCCAGAGAGACGACGACCGCCCAGTCCCCCGACCGGCCCGCCGCGAGTGGTTGCGCCATCACGAGGGCAATCATGGCGGCGGTCAGATTGCCCGACACGGCCGCCGCGGCGACGGACGAGCCGCGCGCTGCGAGCCAGCGGTAACCCATGACCGCGAACGCCCATGTCACCGCACAAATGGCGGCGAGCACGTTCCCCAGCGCGGGATTCGGCGCGGTCGCGGATGGCCGATCGAGACCCAGAAAGAAGAGTCCCAGGCCGGCACCCATCACTGCCGTCTGGATGATGTCGCGCCGTGTCGCATGTTCGCCGAGGAGCAGCGGAGCGAGCAGCAGGATGAACAGCGGGCTGGTGGACTGCAGGAAGATCGCGCTGGCCGCCGTCGTGTGTTTATTCGCCTGCACGTACAGGAGCGTCGTCGCCGCATAGGCGAAGCCCACGACGATGGTCCGCCAGCTCCAGCCGCGGCGCGCCTCTGGGAGCAGGATGAGGATGGTTAGCATCGCTACGCCAGCGCGGCAGGCGGCGAGCTGCCAGGCCCCGAAGCTGCACCACTTGATGGCCGCGCCGCCGCTCGAGAACAGGATAGCCGCGGCGATGATTTTCGATCGGGGACTCATGGCACCTCGCGAGGAGCCAAGAATATAGGCTAGCTTGGTGTGGATGAAATTCCTCAGCGTGACGGCGTGTGCCCTGATCCTGACGGCGTGCTCCACTGCGACGCGAGAGCCCCGCGACGTAACGCCGAGCCACGACGCCGACCTCCTCATGGCGGATGAGCTGTCCGGGGCCAACGGATCGACGGTGTACGATGCCGTTCGCCAATTGCGGCCGGCGTGGATCATGCGGAGCCGGCCGACAGCCGTGATCCAGCGCAACCAGGCCATGCTCATCGTGTACGTGGATGGGGTGCGCTACGCGGCCGGCATCGAGAGTCTGCGGATGTTCCCCATCCGGTCCGTTGCGTCGGTCCGCTATTTCTCTCCTGGGAACGCCGAAGCACGGTTTGGCCCCGGGCACCTGCTCGGCGCCATCGAGGTCATCACCACCCCGCACTAGGACGCCCCTTTGGAGGTTCAGGTGTTCGGAGTGCGCAAGAGCGCGGAGACGCGCGCGGCGCTGCGCTTCTTCGCCGAGCGGCGCGTGAAAGTCCATTTCGTCGATCTGCGCGAACACGCCGCGTCGGTCGGCGAGCTGCGGCGCTTCGCCCAAAAGCTCGGCATCGCGGCCCTCATCGACCGCGACTCGCGCCGCTTCGCGGAGCTGGGGCTGCGCTCGGCCATACTCAGCGAGGACCGGTGGCTGGAGAAACTCAGCATCGAGCCGCTGCTGCTGCGGATGCCGCTGGTCCGCAATCAGCAGCAGCTCACGATCGGCCCCGCGCCGGAAACCTGGGACGCGTGGTACGCCGCTGCGAAGTCCTGACGCTCGCCCTGTGCGCCGCCTGTGCGACCACCGGTACTCGCGTGACCGCTGACGACTTCCGCTTCGTGGATTCGCTGTTCGCAGCGTATAGCGGCGCCAACGTCCCGGGCGCGAGCGTCGCGGTGATACGCGATGGCCAGGTGATTATTCGTCGGGCCTACGGAATGGCGGATCTCGAGCGTCGCGTCAGCGCGACACCGGAAACCGATTACCGGCTCGCGTCGGTCTCGAAACAGTTCACCGCGATGGCCGTGATGATGCTCGCCCAAGCGGGCAAGCTCCGCTACGACCAGGCAGTGCGGGATTTTCTCCCGGAGCTGCCCGCGGCAACACGCGCGGTCACGGTGCGGCACCTGCTCAACCACACGTCGGGATTGTGGGATTACGAGGATCTGATTCCACCATCACAGAGCGCACAACTCAACGACCACGATGTTCTGGCGCTGGTTGCTTCCAAAGACTCCCTGTACTTCCCGGCGGGCACGCAATACCGCTACAGCAATTCTGGCTACGTGCTCCTTGGCATCATCGTCGCGCGGGTGTCGGGGATGTCGTACGCCGATTTCCTCCGCACCCAGATCTTCACCCCGCTCGGTATGAACGCCACCGTGGCACATGTGGAGGGCTCCGACACGGTTCCGCGGCGGGCGTACGGCTACTCGCCGAGCGGCGGGACGTTCGTCCAGACGGACCAAAGCGTCACGAGCGCGACGCTGGGCGGTGGCGGCATTTACACGAACGTGGACAACATGGTGCTCTGGGACCAGGCGCTCTACGAGTCCAAACTGGTCATTGCCCCGATGCTCGAGCTGGCCACGACGCCGCCGCCGCTCCCGGGCGGGGCGACAACCGAGTACGGCTTTGGCTGGTTCGTTGATCGCTATCGGGGCGAGAAGCGCTGGCGCCACACCGGCGAGACGAGCGGGTTCCGGAATGCAATTCAACGATTCCCGCGCCGGCGTCTGACGGTCGTCGTGC
>QHUE01000145.1 GCA_003221825.1 Gemmatimonadota bacterium | reverse complement strand
AGGTACTGCCTTTTCCCATCTCGCTGTCGACCCCGATCGTTCCGCCGTGCAGCTCGATGAGCCGTCGCGACAGGGCGAGCCCCAGTCCCGTTCCTTCATACTGGCGGCTCGCCGACGCGTCGAGCTGGGAGAATTCCTGGAACAGCTTGGGCTGGTCTTCGGCGGCGATGCCGATCCCCGTGTCGCTGACCGCGATCCGCACCTCGGCCCCGCCGTTGACGGGCCCTGCGGCCACCGTGATGCGGCCGCCGTCGGGCGTAAACTTGATCGCGTTCGACAGCAGGTTGAGGAGCACCTGCCGCACCCGCCCCCGGTCCGCCTGCACGCGCAGCTCCTGGGGCGTGGGCGTGACGACCAGCGCGTGGCGATGCTTCTGCACCTGGGCGTGCACGCTGCCGGTCGTCTCGGCGAGCAATGCCGCCAAGTCGACCGACTCCGGCGTCAAGGTCATGCGTCCCGCGGCGATGCGCTGCAGGTCGAGCAGCTCGTTGATCAGCTCCAACAGCTGCCGGCCATTGCGCGCGACCGTCTCGAGGAAGTCCCGCTGCTGGTCGGACAGCGGCGGGCCCAGTTCCTGGGTCAGGAGGAGATCGGTGAACCCGATGATGCTGTTGAGCGGCGTCCGCAGTTCGTGCGAGATGTTGGACAGGAATTGGTCTTTGGTCTTCATCGCGCCGTCGAGCTCGGCGTTCAGCTGCTCGAGCCGTTTGGCGGTTTGGCGGACCTCGACGGCCAGACGCCGGGTGTTGTGATGCGCCGCCCCACGCTCGCAGGCGATCGCGAGATTCGGGGCCGCCTGATCGAGCGCCGCGCGCTCGTCGGCCCCAAACGTGGCGCCCGGCACGACGCCCAACACACCCACGAGTTTCGTCCCCGCGCGCAACGGCGCGAGCACCAGGCCCTGGGGCATAGGGGCGTCCAAGCGGAGCTGGTGGCGCACCGGCTGCACGGCTTCGCCGTGATAATGGATGGCCTGCGCGGCGTCGCCCATGAGATCGCGCATCGTCGCCCGGGACACGGGACGGGCCTCGACGGCGCGTGAGACGCTCGGCGTCCATTCATTCGCATCGACGGCGGGTTGGTACAGGACGATACCCGTCGCCCGCGTCGCGCCGGCAATCACTCCCAGCGCCTGTCCCAGCCCGGTCGCCGAGTCGTCCGCCGAGGTGTTGAGCGCCGCGAGCAGCTGCGACAGGTACGCCTGCAGCTCCTCCCGCCACGCGAGCGCCTTCGCCATGTGATTCACGCCGCGCGCGATCGCGCCGAACTCCCCCGCCTGATCCTCGGGCAGGGGCGCCGCAAACTGTCCCTCGGCGACGCGCTGCAACGCCTGGGCAATGCGCGCGAACGGAGCGGCCAGCCGACGGCGGTTGTACCAGAAGCCCAGTCCGAGCACGACCAGCATCGCCGCGAACAGCACGCTCGCGGCAAGCGCAGCCTGCACGGCATCGTCACCGGCGTCGGCGGCGAGCTCGGCGGCGGCGGTGGCTTCGGCAGCGATGACGGGGGATGGACCGAGGCGCTGAATGCGGTCGAGTCGTTGCGCCAGCTCGACCATGGCCATCTGCGTGGCACGTGCGCTGCGCCAGGTCGCGACCTGCGTGACGAGGCCCACGAGTGCGACCGCGATGAACGTCGCGGCGAAGAGGCGGGTGATGCTCGGCGTCGCCCGCATGGGGCTCCATAATATGCGGGCGCCGTGTACCTTCCAAGCCGTGCGGCCCCAGACCCTCGGCCTGATCGGACTCGGCGCGATTGGCGGCTCGATTGCCCGGCAGGTGAAACAGCAGGGCAACCGGGGGGGAGACGAAATCACCGTCATCGGGTGGTCGCCGGAACCGGCCGAACGGGCGTTAGCCGCGCAGCAGGGCGCCCTCGACGATGCGCCACCCCGCGCCACGGATGTCGCGCGCAATGCCGACCTCCTCATTCTCGCCGCGCCACCCGCCGCCAACATCAACCAGCTCGACGCCCTCGTCCCGCATCTCAAGCCCGGGGCGGTGGTCACGGACGTCGGTTCGGTGAAGCGCGCGATCGTCGCGCGGGCCGAGCAGCTGGGACTGCACGAGCGGTTCGCCGGGAGTCATCCGCTCGCCGGGACCCATCGCCACGGGTTCGAGGCGTCGCGGCCGGATCTGTTTCGGCGGGCGGTGGTGTACGTGACGCCGTGCCGGCACGGAGAGACGGCGGCGCGCGAGATCGTGGATTTCTGGGAGCATGTGCTCGAGGCGGAGCCGGTGGTGCTCGATGCCGATCGCCACGACGCGCAGCTTGCGGCGACGAGTCACGTTCCGCAGATCGTCGCGTCGCTACTGGGCGACTTCCTGGCGCGCCACGCCCCGCCGGGGGCGTCCTTGGGCACCGGCGCGATCGATACGACACGCCTCGCCGCCAGCGAGCCGCGGCTCTGGACCGAGATTCTGCTCATGAATCGCGACGAGCTGCTCGTCGCGCTCCGCACGCTGGAAGAGTCGCTGGGAAGCGTCGAGCGCGCGCTCGAGACGGGCGACGCCCCTGCACTCACGGCGTGGCTGACCCGCGCGGCGGAGTGGCGGCGCGGCGTCGGTCCATGAGGGCGCGCGGGGTCGTCCAGCCACCCGGCGACAAGAGTATCTCCCACCGCGTGCTGATGCTCGCGGCGTTGGCGCGGGGCACGAGTGAGCTCTCGGGTTTGCTCACCGGTGCCGACGTCAAGAGCTCCGCGCGCGTGCTGCGTCAGGTCGGCGCGGATATCTCGTCCATCAACGACACGAGCGTTGCAATCCACGCATCGCGCTTCTTGCATCCCGCATCGCGGCTGAACTGCGGCAATTCAGGAACCACCGCCCGCCTCATGCTCGGGATTCTCGCCGGGCAGACGTTCTCCGCCACGCTCACGGGAGATTCCTCGCTGCGTCGCCGGCCAATGCGGCGAGTGACGGAGCCGCTCAAGCAAATGGGGGCGGACATCGCGGAACGCGGTGACGGGCTCCCGCTCACGATTCGCGGCGGCAAGCTCCGCGGGCTCACATACACGAGTCCCGTCGCCAGTGCGCAGGTCAAGAGCGCGCTGTTGTTAGCGGGCCTCACGGGCCAGGTCCCCGTTACGATTCGAGAACCGTATCGCTCCCGCGATCATACGGAGCGGCTGTTCGCCCATCTGGGGCTGGGCATTCACGAACGCGATGGCGCCATTAGCTATCAGCCGTCGGCCGTCAGCATTCCCTCGTTCACAGTGACTGTTCCGGGTGACATCTCGTCAGCGGCATTCATGGTTGCGGCGGCGGTGCTTGCGGACAATGGCGAGCTGCTTGTGGAGAATGTCGGTGTAAATCCGACGCGGACGGGCATTCTCGTTGTTCTCGAACGCATGGGCGCGCACGTGGAACGGATCAATCTCCGCGACGCCGGTGGCGAGCCCGTCGCCGATCTCGTGGTGCGTCCGGCGCAGCTCCGGGCCACCGAGGTGACGGCGCCGGAAATCCCGACGCTCGTCGACGAGGTGCCGGTGCTGGCCGTGCTCGCGAGCCGCGCGCATGGAGCCACGGTCTTCCGCGACGTCGGGGAGCTGCGCGTGAAGGAGAGCAATCGTCTGGAGCTCGTCGCGGCGAACCTGCGCGCCGTGGGGGCCCGGGCCGAAGCGCGCGGGAACGATCTGCACATCGAGGGGAGCGACACACCGCCGCGGGGTCGTGTCGTGACGGCCTCCGATCACCGCCTCGCCATGGCGTTCGCGGTGCTCGGCACGGTCGGCGGGGCAGACGTCCGGCTCTCCGAGAAGAAATCGGTGGCCATCAGCTATCCGGATTTCTTTCGTGACCTGAAGCGATGCTTCGCGTAATCGCGATCGATGGTCCGGCGGCGTCCGGAAAGAGCTCGACCGCCGGTTTGGTCGCCGAGCGACTGGGTTGGGCGCACCTCGACTCGGGCGCGCTCTATCGGGCGCTCACGCTGGCCGCGCTCGACACCATCGGGGAAGGGGGACGGGGCACCCTAAAGGACATGGAAGGGGAAGGGTGGTCCGGTCCTCGGATTGTTGCTCTGGCCGAGCAGCTCCCGGTTCGTCTCGTCCTCACGGGCGATGTATTCCGGCCCGAGGTGGCCGGCGTAGACGTCGAGGAGGCGATCCGGAGTGATCGTGTGACGCGTCATGTGTCGGCGCTCGCCGCCATTCCGGAGGTGCGGACCTGGGTAAACGCCCAGCAGCGGAGGGCGGTGGCGGGTGTGGGAGGTGTGGTGGTGGATGGTCGGGATATTGGAACGGTCGTCTTCCCGGAGGCCCCATTGAAGATTTTTTTGACGGCCACGGCCGACGAACGCGCCCGACGCCGGCTTTCGCAACGCGGTCAGGTGGTGGATGTGGACCTTGTGCGCCGGGAAAGTCAGGCGCTTGCAGTCCGGGATGCGGCCGATTCCACCCGCCCGATTGCCCCCCTCAAACCGGCCGCCGACGCGGTTTTGCTCGATACGACGGCCCTGACGCTGCAGCAGCAGGTGGCGCGGGTCGTTGAACTGGCGCGCGGCCTGTTCCCTGCGTAGGTTTCCGCCCGTCCCACGCTGAAGCAGCCCTTCAGGGTGTGAAAAATGGGAGGGACGACAACCTCAAACCCACAACCGAACCGGTGCACTGCATGCTCGTAGAAGCACGTGACGTAGAAGATTTCGAAGAAGACGTACCCGTCCGCAAAGCCCCCCGCTCGCAACTCCGCGTCCGCTCCGGTCTCGACGAGGAATATTCCTCCGACGAGATCGCAAAAATGACTCTGCTGTATGAGGGGACGCTTTCGAATATCGAAGAAGGCGAAATCGTCAAATCCAAAGTGCTGCGCGTGACCGACACCGCCGTCATCCTCGACGTCGGCTTCAAGTCGGAAGGCGCGGTGCCGATCGACGAGTTCAAGGATCCGAAGAGCCTCAAAGAGGGCGACGAGATCGAGGTCTTCCTCGAGCACCTCGAGGACCAGGAAGGCGCCGTCGTCCTGTCGAAGAAGAAGGCCGACTTCATGCGCGTGTGGGAGCGAATCCGCGAAGCGCATGAGAAGGACGAAGGCGTCACCGGCACGCTCGTCAAGAAGATCAAAGGCGGGGTCGTCGTCGACCTGATGGGCGTGGACGCATTTCTCCCGGGCAGCCAGATCGCCCTGCGCCGCGTGCCCAACATCGACGAGCTGCTGGGGCAGAGCTTTGAGTTCAAGATCATCAAGCTGAACAAGCGCCGCCGCAACATCGTCGTCTCCCGCCGCGTGCTGCTCGAGGCCGAGCGCAAAACGAAACGCGACGTGCTGATGAAGGAGCTGTCGGTCAACCAGGTGCGCAAGGGCGTCGTCAAGAACATCACCGACTTCGGCGCCTTCATCGACCTGGGCGGCGTGGATGGCCTGCTGCACATCACCGACATGAGCTACGGCCGCGTGTCGCATCCTTCCGAGATGGTGCAGATCG
>QHUE01000144.1 GCA_003221825.1 Gemmatimonadota bacterium | reverse complement strand
GCGTGATTGGGAAGGAGAAGGGGCATGAGTGTTTCGCGGGACGACGTCCTCCGTATCGCGCAGCTCGCGGAGCTGGATGTGGAGGAAGACGCGCTGCCGGAGATAGCCGAGCAGATGTCGCGCATTCTCGATTATGTCGCGCAGCTCAGCGCGATCCCCACGAACGGCAGCGTGAAGACGTTTGTGCCGGGACCGGATGCGATCCGCTTCCGACCCGATGAAGTCGCGCCGTTCCCCCTCGCGTTCGGTCCGGAGGTGTTCGCGCCGGTCTTCAAGGAGGGCTTCTTCGTCGTTCCGAAGCTCGGTCAGTTCGAGTGAGTGACGCGAAAGCGGTCGCCGACCGCCTGGTGAAGGCCAAGCGCCTCAACGCGCTGCTCACGCCACCCAAGGATCTCCGCAAGTCGCTACTCGCGCAGGCAACCGCCGCGCGCCCCACGGGCGTGCTGTACGGCATGCCGGTGGCGGTGAAGGACAACATCTGCACGCTCGAGTTCACGACGACGTGCGGTTCGCGCATTCTCGAGGGCTATCAGTCGCCGTACGAAGCGACCGCGATCACCAAGCTCAAGGCGGCCGGCGCCCTCATCGCGGGCAAAACGAACTGCGATGAGTTCGCCATGGGTTCCTCGACCGAGTACTCCGTGTACGGCCGCGTCCTGCATCCGCTCGACCGCACGCGTGTCCCCGGCGGCTCCTCTGGCGGCTCGGCGGCGCTGGTGGCGGCGGGCGCGGTGCCTGCCGCCCTCGGCTCGGAGACCGGCGGCTCAGTGCGACAACCAGCCGCCTTCTGCGGCGTCGTCGGCATCAAACCGACGTACGGGCGCGTCAGCCGCTGCGGGCTCGTCGGGGCCGCGATGCGCGAAGTCTCCCTGCCGCATACAGCGTATGCGGTGCCGACGTACTACGTGATCGCCCCTGCCGAAGCGTCGTCCAACCTGGCCCGCTACGACGGCGTGCGCTATGGCCCCCGCTTCGATGGGAACACCGATCTGCGCGGCCTGTATCGCGCCACGCGGGGGGAGGGATTCGGACCCGAAGTGCGCCGCCGGATTCTGGTGGGCACCTACGTCCTGTCGGCGGGTTACTACGACGCCTACTACCGGCGTGCGCAGCAGATGCGCGCCCTGATCGCCCAGGACTTCCGCAACGTATTCGACCGCGGCGTGGACTTGCTCTTTACGCCGACGGTGCCCAGTCCCGCCTTCAAGGCCGGGGAGAAGCTCGCGGATCCGATTGCGATGTACATGTCCGACATCTTCACCGTGACCGCGAATCTCGCCGGCCTCCCGGCGATCTCGCTGCCGATTGGCCGCGTCAAAGGCCTGCCGATCGGCGGCCAGCTGATCGGCCAGGCGTTCCTCGAGGACGAGATGATCGAGGCGGCGTACGCGCTCGAGCGCGTCGTCCCGGCGACGGACGAAGCGTGAGCTGGGAGACGATCATCGGGCTCGAGACGCACGTGCAGCTGCGCACGCGCTCGAAGATGTTCTGCGGCTGTTCGACGGCGTTCGGCGCGCCGCCCAACACGCAGGTCTGCCCGGTCTGCCTCGGCCTGCCGGGGGCGCTGCCGGCGGCGAACGGCGCCGCGATCGGACTCGCCGTGCGCGGCGCGCTGGCGCTCGGCTGCACGGTGCATCCGCGCAGCATCTTCGCGCGCAAGAACTATTTCTATCCCGATCTGCCCAAGGGCTATCAGATCTCGCAATTCGACCAGCCACTGGCGACCGACGGGACGCTCTCGTTTGTCGCTCCCGAGCGCGGCATCGTCACTGCCACGATCGTGCGGCTGCACATCGAGGAAGACGCCGGGAAATCGATCCACGATCGCTTTGCGAGAGGGACGGGCATCGACCTCAATCGCTCGGGCGTCCCGCTCATCGAGATCGTCGGCGGGCCCGATCTGCGCTCGCCGGCCGAGGCGCGCGCGTACCTGCTGACGTTAAAGCAGCTGCTCGAATACATCGGCATCTCCGATTGCGACATGGAGAAGGGCAGCCTGCGGGTCGACGCGAACGTGTCGGTACGGCGCGCGGGAGAGACCGCGCTCAGCACGCGCACCGAGGTGAAGAACATCAACTCGTTCGCATTCGTCGAGAAGGCGTTGACCGTGGAGCGCGACCGGCAGATCGCGCTGGTCGAGTCGGGCGGCAGCGTCACGCAGCAGACGCTGCTGTACGACTCCAAGGAGAACGCCGTTCGCCCGCAACGCTCGAAGGAAGAGAGCCACGACTACCGGTACTTCCCGGAGCCCGACCTGCCGCCGCTGGTGCTGACGCTGGAGTTCGTCGCCGAGCAGCAGAGCGAGCTGCCGGAGCTGCCCGCGGCCAAGCGCGACCGGTTCGTCGCGACGTACGCGCTGAGCCGGGAGCACGCCGTCGTCGTGACCAGTAGTCGCGCGGTGGCCGACTATTACGAAAACGTCGTGCGGGCAGGCGCCGAGCCGCAGGCCGCCGCGAACTGGGTGATGACCGAGGGGCTCGCCGACGCGAAAGATCATCAGGAACAACTGCGGGTCGCGCCCGGTGCGCTCGCGCAGATCATCGCGCTGGTCAAAGGCGGGACGCTCAGTCATCAGGCGGCGAAGAAAGTCTTCGGCGAGGTCGCGGCGAAGGGCGGTGAGCCGCGCAACATCGCGGAGTCGCTCGGGCTGATCCAGGTGGCGGACACCAACGTGGTGGCGGCGTGGGTCACTGATGTGCTGGGAGCGCATCCGACCGAAGTCGCCCGGTACAAGAAGGGTGAGGTGAAGCTGCTGCCGTTTTTTGTCGGGAAAGTGATGCGGCTGTCCAACGGGAAGGCGGATCCGAAGCTGACGCAGCGCGTCCTCGAAGAGAAGCTCTCCGCCTAACCCTCCCGCCAGGGCCGCTGCGCCTGCGACTGCTTCCAGTAGTCGAGTGCGGGCGTCGGTAATCCAAAATGTTGCTGGGCCGTTTCCTCCACCCGCTCGGGCTCGTGCCGGCCGCCTTCGCGCAGCGCCTCCCTCCGCATCCGCTTCGCTAGTCCCAATGCCTTTTCCCCAGCCGGGTCGAGCCGCCGTGCCGCCGCATCCGCGGCGTCGGCGCCGAGCGTCTCCATGACGTACTCGAACGCGACGGCCATGTGCTTCTCGATGTCCGAGTCCGCGAGATCCCAGCGGCTCGCGCCCGCGATCACCTGGAAGACCCACTGCCAGCTCTGACTTTCGGTGAGATGGACCATGCCGCGGAACAGCCGGCGATTGGTCCGCTGGCTGAAGAGGGTGGGAGAGAGAATTTCGTCGAGGTGCGTGTCGCTCGCCGTGTGATCCTTCAGGATCACGTCGCGCGCTTCGCGGGCGTAAGCGTCGCCGAGATGGGTCTCGAACCGGCTCTCCCAGTAGGAGTGCCCGAGCGCGACGGTGCTCGACGTGAGGACGAGCTGGCGCGGCACGAAGAAATTGTGGGCGATCGTGTCGGCCGCGAGGTGCGAGAGGTAGCCGAGGCCGAAGACGCGCAGGGGATCGCTGGGGGCGAGGTCGAAGATCTCCTGGCCGACATGCCAGGCGTGGCAGTGCCGGCCGACGGGCGCGTACTTCTTCGCCAGCGACGTATCGGCGGCGATGTTGCCGTAGAGAGAGTCGTACGGGAATGCGCGCAGCAGGTCGGCGACGATGGTGGGGAGCTGGTGCAGATTCGCGAGCACCGATTCGCCCAGGAAGATGTGCGTCCCGGGCGTCCAGGCGTGGGCGACGCCGGGGAAGAGCACCGAGGCGACGAGCGCAAGGGCGACGGCCGACCCCAGGCGCCTCACCGTCGTTTCTTGCCCTTCAAGAGCTTGCGGCTCCAGCGCCAGACGGACAATCCGCGGCGCACATCGCGCATCGTGGCGGCGGCATCGATGGCGGTCTCCTCCAGCTCGTCCTGCATCACTTCGGCGAGCGCATCGAGATCGGTCAGGCGCTCCTCGGCGGCGTCCGCCGCCCGGAGAATGCGCTGTCGCACGTCCCGCGACGCCCCCACCAGCGCATCGGTCTCGGTCTTGATCGAGCCGATCAGCTGCCGGACATCGGCGATCGCGGGCCCCGCAAAGCCTTTCAGCGCGTTGACCGCGGTCCGCACGCCGAGCGCCGCGGCGGTGAGTGCGCCCGCAGTCACCAGGGCGGCGAGTGCGATGACGGCGAGACTGATCGCGGAGACGACGCCCACCCAGGCTGGCAGCATCACGTAACCTCTGCGGACCTCGGGCGTGCTGTCAACGGGGTCAGCGCCGCGATGGTCTCAGCCGCGATGACGCTCAGCAGCACGGTTACCAGCACGGCGCCGGACGCGCCGCGCACCAGGTCGAATCCGGCCGCCAGCGCCACTGCGCTGGCGCCTTGCCGGATCGGTGAGTGCGCGAATTCCGGTGGGGGCGCGAAGGGGAGTGAGCGCCAAACGGGATCCACCTCCAGGCCAAACCGCGCGGTCACCCAGCGCACTAGGACTCGGAGCAGGGCGAGAATCGCCGCCGCGGGGAGCACCCAGACGCTCATCGGACGCAGCAGCGCGCCGGCAACTATAAGGAAGGCCGCGTAGAGCGGGATCTCCCAGCGGCTCAGCACCGCCGCGATGGCGCGGCGCACCTCCGCGGGGGAGAAACTCATGAAGATCGCCGCCGCCAACCCGCACACGACGAACGGCGAGAGTCCCGCCGCGTAGCTGAAGCCCGCCCCGCAGAGGATCACGGCGAGTGCGGCGATGCCGGTTTCACTCGGGTCGGGAAGCAATCCGGCCCGGGCCAATACCACGAACAGGCCGCCGCATGCTCCTCCGGCGAGCAGCGTGAGCGCCAGGGTGCGCACGGCAGTATGGGGGTGATCCAGCGCGGCGGCGACCGCGACCGCACCGGCCCCGAAGGCGGTATCCATGAGCGCATTGCGCCGGCCGAGTCGCGGTCCACGCTGGCTGGTGGCGGTCGTCAGCGCGCCGCCGAGGGCCAGCGCCACCGCGAGCGAGGGATGACCCCACGATTCGGCGAGAGCGGGAAGGGCGCGCGCCAGGATCACCGCCATCACCATCGTCGCCAGCAACACGGGAATGGCGAGTGTCGCGCCGATCATCCACGTGCGGGACGACACCCGCCGCACCATGCGCCACTCGAGGTGTGCGCCGACCATCGCCCCGGTCCAGCCGAGCGCCAGCGCGACAACCGGCTCGAGCAGGTGCAGGCCCGCGACATCGATGACGCCGAGCCCCGGCCCCAGCAGCAGTCCGAGCAGCAGGAAGGGCGCGCCGGTCGCGAGGAGATCACCCAGCAATGCGGGGCGACGCAGGGAGGGCCGCGACAGGCGCGTGACGCCGATACCGGCGACGATGACGAGCGCCAGCGCGAGCACGGGATGCACGAGGGCCAACGTTCGCAAACGCTTGACGCAGGCGCAAGCGCCCCCGTAGCTTGGGCGGACCTATGCCACCGTCGTTCCGTGTCACGGGGGGGCGCCCCCTCTCGGGCACGATCCGCCCCGCAGGAAACAAGAACGCGGCCCTTCCGATTCTCGCGGCGACACTCCTCGCCGACGGCCCGTGCCGCATCGACAACGTGCCCCGCATTCGCGACGTCGAAACGCTGCTGGCCCTGCTGCAGCATGTCGGCGCGACGGTCCACTGGCAGGGGCCGAACACCGTCGAAGTGGACGCGAGCCGCACCGAACCGAAGCCACTCGATCCGGCGCTGTGCAAGGAAATCCGCGCGTCGATCCTGCTCGCGGGGCCGATGCTGGCGCGCTTCGGACGCGTCACATTGCCGCCGCCGGGCGGCGACGTGATCGGCCGCCGGCGCGTCGACACACATTTCCTGGCCCTCGAGCAGCTCGGTGCGGAGGTCAGCGTCGGCGATGCCTACAAGCTCGAAGGCAAGCTGAAAGCGGCGGACATCTTTCTCGACGAGCCGAGCGTGACGGGAACGGAGAACGCGCTGATGGCGGCGGTGCGTGCGCCCGGGACGACGGTGTTGCGCAACGCCGCGTCCGAACCGCACGTGCAGGATCTCGCGCGATTCCTCGTGTCGCTCGGAGCCGCGATCGACGGCATCGGCAGCAACACGTTCACGATCGAAGGCGGGCGTCCGCTCAAGGCGGCCGCCCACACGGTCGGACCCGATCATATCGAAGTCGGCTCATTCATCGGACTCGCGGCGGTCACCGGCGGCGCCGTCACGATCGACGGGGTCCGTGGCGACGACCTCCGCTCGACGTTGCTGGCCTTCGAGCGGCTCGGCGTCCGGCCGCGGCTCGACGGCGCGAAGCTGATCGTCGATGCCGACCAGGAGCGCCGGATCCGTCCGGATCTGGGCGGCCACGTCCCGAAGCTCGAGGACGGACCCTGGCCCGCGTTTCCGGCCGACCTGATGTCCATCGCCATCGTCGTCGCGACGCAATGCGAAGGACTCGGCCAGATCGAGCGGGGTTACGAGCACATCGACGAGCGGTTGCGGGCGCTGGGAGCCCAGATTGAGCGGCGGGATGGTGCGCGGTGATCGCGCGGTAGGGGCGCAGCATGCTGCGCCCCTACCGTCCATGTCCGAGACTCCCGTTGGCGATGCCGCGGTCCCGCGTCTCGAGCTGACCGAATGGGCCTCGCGGTACGGCCTCGTCGCGGGGATCACGACGCGGCCCCTCAGCCTTGGCTTGTGGAGCGACGAACCGGTGGGGCAGGTCATGGGCCGCTGGCGCGCGTTCCGGGCCGCGTTCGGCGCGCGCTTTCCGTCAACCGTCCTGGCGCATCAGATCCACGGCACCGACGTGCATTGGCACGATGCGCTGCCCGAAGGGTGGCTGATCCTCGACGGCATCGACGGCCATGCGACCACCGAGCTCGGCGTGCTGCTCACGGTCACCGTCGCCGACTGCATTCCCGTGTATCTCGCCGTCCCGGAGAAAGACACCGTCGCGCTGCTGCACGCGGGCTGGCGCGGCACCGCCGATGGGATCCTGGAGCAATGCATCGAGCTGCTGAAATGGCGCGGCTTTGCCAAGTCGAGCCAGATTGTAATGCATTGTGGCGTAGGTATTTGTGGCAAGTGTTATGAAGTAGGTTCTGAGGTCGCCGTACAGTTTGGATTAAGCGGGACCGTCCTGCTCGACCTGCGCGCGATCCTGACGCAGCAAGCGCGCCAGCTCGGCGTCGAAACGATCACCGTCTCCCCGTGGTGCAGTGCCGAAGAGCGAGACCGGTTCTTCTCGCATCGTGCCTCACGCGGGCGCGACGGACGGATGGTGGCGTACCTCGGCCGGCCGCTCGGTTGACATCGAGGGGACCCCGGCTACATTCCCCTGCGTGATGCGGGCGAAGTTCGGCCCGCGCTTTTTTTTCCATGCTCACTGAGAGTCTTGTCGAGGCCTTCCGGACCCGGCTGGAAACGCTCGGGTTCGATCTGGCCGACCTGCGCATCGGCGGTACGCCGAACCGACCGCTTGTTCAAGTCCGCATTGACTGTCCGCCACGGAACGTCACGGTCGAAGATTGCAGCCGGGTCAGCCGAGCCCTCGAACAATGGCTCGACGCGGGCGGTCCCCTGGGTAATCGCTACGTCTTGGAGGTGTCGAGCCCGGGGATCGAGCGGCCCGTGCGCTGGCACCGGCATTGGGCGCAGTTCGTGGGCCGCGATGTCACTGTGAAACTGGCGGGGATGGGCCGCGTGCGGGCGCGCATTGTCGCGGTGCCGAATCAGGACTCCGTGGTGCTCCAGCCGCAGGGCGGAATGGAGCGCGAGTACCGGTTGTCCGACGTAAAGGATGCTCGCCTCGCGAGCGATACAGACGGCTGACGGCTGACGGCCGACAAGGAATTGTGATGGCAAATACAACTGATGTCGTTTCCGCAATCAGAGAGCTGACGAACACCAAGCAGCTCGAGCGCGGCGAGTTGATCGACCTGCTCAAGGACGGGCTCCATGCCGCGTTGGTGAAGCGCTACGGCCCCAACGTCCGCGCCGAGATCGGGATCGACGAAATGAAGGGATCGATCCGGATTGTGGTTCTCAAAACGGTCGTCGAAACCATCGAGGATCCGGGGACCCAAGTGTCCCTCGAGGAAGCCCGCTACGAAGATCCCGACTTCCAGCCGGGCGACGTGCTGGAAGAAGAGGTGCCGTTCGAGCAGTTCGGCCGCACCGCGGTGCAGGCGGCGAAGCAGCGGATCATTCAGCGCGTCCGCGAGGGTGAGCGGACCCGCATCCGGGAGGAGTTCTCCGGCAAAGTGGGGGAGTTGCTCTCGGGCGAGGTCCAGCAGATCGAGCGCGGCAAGATCGTGGTCATGCTGAACAAGTTCCGCGAAGCCGAAGCGATCATTCCGTACCGCGACCAGAATCATCGCGAGCATTTCCATCAGGGCGACACGATCCGCGCCGTCTTGAAGCGGATCGAGGAGACCCCGAAAGGGCCGCGCCTCATTCTCTCGCGTGCCGATCCGTTGTTCGTCAAGGCGCTGTTCAAGCTGGAAGTCCCCGAAATCCAGCAGCAGATCGTCGAAATCCGGGCGACCGCGCGCGAGGCGGGCAGCCGCACCAAGATCGCCGTCTGGTCGCGCGACGACGGCATCGATCCCGTCGGCGCGTGCGTCGGGCTCAAGGGGTCGCGCGTGCAGGCGGTGGTGAACGAGCTGAACGGGGAGCGCATCGACATCGTGCCGTGGTCGTCCGATCCCGAGCGGTTTGCCAAACTGTCGCTGGCGCCCGCGCGCGTGGCGCGCGTCTTCTCCGATCCGGAGTCGAAGACGATCCAGGCCATCGTGGACGAGGACCAGCTGTCGCTGGCGATCGGCCGCAACGGCCAGAATGTGCGGCTCGCGTCCGAGCTGACGGGATGGAAGGTGGACCTCTATTCCAGCCGCGAATGGCTGGAGCGCGGCGGGGAAGGCCCGCTGTTCGCGCCGCTGCCACCGGCGGATCAATCGGTCACGCAAGTGGCGCTCACGGAAATGAAGGGTCTCTCGCCCGAGCTGGTGGCGGTGCTCGAGCAGGCTGGCAAGAGAACGCTCCAGGACATTCTCGATCTCGAGCGCGAGGACGTTGACCAGATCCCGGGCATGACGCCCGATCTGGCCGAGAAGATGATGGCCTTCCTCAATGAGATGACCGAAGAAGGCGCCGAAGAAGCCCCCGCTTGAGCGAGCGCATCGTCCGACTGTTGGGGCTGGGGGTTCGGGCAGGCAGTGTCGTCATCGGTGTGGCGGGTGTGCGGGCAGGGTTGCAGCGCGGGAAGCTGGCGTGCGTGGTCCTGGCCCAGGATGCCGGCCCGCGCACGCTGGAGAAAGTAGCGCGGCTCGCGGCAGCCCGGAAAACCCCGGTGCTGCGCGGGCCAATCGCGGCCGAGCTGGGCGCGGGGCTCGGCCGGCCGCCGGTGCAGGCCGTCGGCGTCGCCGATCAGGCGCTGGCACAGGGACTGATGTCTGCGGAGGAGTGAGTGGCAACAACGCGGATCCATGATTTAGCGGCAGAGTTCGGTATCTCCAGCGAGCAGCTGATGGGGATGCTCAAGGAGATGGACATCTTCGTGCGCAGTCACCTGACGCCGCTCAAAGACGAGCAGGTGTCGCTGATGCGCGCGCGCTGGGAGCGCGACAAGCGCAAACAGAAGCAGCCATCCGCGCCGCCCAAGCGGCGCCGGGCGGCGAAGGCCGTCGAGCCCGCGCCGGAGCCGGTGGTCGCCGCCGAGAGCCGTCCCAAGCGCCGCCGCCGGACGGCGGCCGA
>QHUE01000143.1 GCA_003221825.1 Gemmatimonadota bacterium | reverse complement strand
GATGCCGCCTGCATCGGGATAGACGATGGCAGCATCCGCTATCGCCCGGTCGGGGCGCATTCCACCGAAGAGCGGCGCGAACGGTGGCTGCCCGAGGGCCGGCTCACGATCGGGATTACAGCGGGGGCGTCGACGCCGAACAACAAGATCGGCGAGACGATTGAACGGATCATCACGCTGCGTGGGGCCACATTGAACGAGGTTCTCAGCTAGGCCGGTTTCGGGTATATTTCGGGTATGCCGCTGTCGCGTTTCCACCCTGTCATCGAACGCTGGTTCTCCAACCGGTTCGCCGAGCCCACGGAGCCGCAACACCGCGCGTGGCCCGTCATTCAACAGGGTGGCGACGTCCTCATCGCGGCGCCGACGGGCTCCGGTAAGACGTTCGCGGCGTTCCTCTCTGCGATCGACGGGTTGGTGCGGCAGGGGCTGACCGGCGAGCTGCGCGATGAGACGCAGGTCGTCTACATCTCACCGCTGAAAGCACTGTCGAACGACGTTCAAAAGAACCTGTCGGAGCCGATGGCGGAGATCCGCGCGACGCTGGCAGAGCAGGGGCTGCCCGACGTCGAGGTGCGGACGTTGCTCCGGACCGGCGACACGCCGCAGGCGGAGCGGCAGGCGATGCTCAAGCAGCCGCCCCACATCCTCGTCACGACGCCGGAATCCCTGTACCTGATCCTCACGTCCGAGCGCGCGCGCGAGATGCTGCGGTCGGTACGCACGGTGATCGTCGATGAGATCCACGCGGTGGCGCGGGACAAACGGGGGAGCCACCTGGCGCTGTCCCTCGCCCGGCTCGACGCGCTCATTGGGAAGCGTCCCCAGCGGATCGGCCTGTCCGCGACGCAGCGACCGATTGAAGAGATCGCGCAATTCCTGGTCGGGACCGGCCAGCCGCTGCCGACGATCGTGGACGCCGGCCACATCCGCACGCTCGACCTGGCCCTCGAGATTCCGTCATCGCCGCTCGAGGCGGTGATGTCGGCGGAGGTGTGGGAAGAGGTCAACAGCCGCATCGCCGAGCTGATTTCGCAGCACCGCACGACGCTCGTCTTCGTCAATACGCGGCGCTTGTGCGAGCGCATGGCGATGCAGCTCTCCGAGCGTCTCGGCGCAGATCACATCACCAGCCATCATGGCAGTTTGTCGCGAGAAAAGCGCTTGGAGGCCGAGGAGCGGCTGAAGCGGGGCGAGCTGCAGGCCCTCGTCGCCACGGCTTCGCTCGAGCTGGGGATCGACATCGGCAGTGTTGATCTGGTCATTCAGGTGGGATCGACGCGCTCGATCGCCACGCTGCTGCAGCGGGTGGGCAGGGCGGGGCACCGGCTGGGCGCCGTGCCCAAGGGCCGGGTTTTCCCGCTGTCGCGAGACGAGTTGATCGAGTGTTCCGCGCTGCTCAGGGCAACCCGCGAGGGCCGGCTCGATCGACTGATCATCCCCGACAAGCCGCTCGATATCCTGGCGCAGCAGATCGTCGCCGCCGCCGCGGGGGAGGAATGAGACGAGGGCGATCTGTACGAACGCGTGCGTTCCGCCTACCCGTATCGGGATCTCTCCCGCGCCGAGTTCGACGACGTGGTCCAGATGCTCGCCGAGGGCTACACGACGCGGCGCGGGCGCCGCAGCGCGCACATCCATTACGACGGCGTCAACCGCAAGCTCACGGGACGCCGCGGCGCGCGGATCGCCGCGATCACCTCGGGCGGCGCAATTCCCGACCTCGGCGATTATCGCGTGATACTCGAGCCGACCGAGACGTTCGTCGGCACGCTGAACGAGGACTTCGCGATCGAGAGCACGCCCGGCGACATCTTCCAGCTCGGCAACACGTCCTACCAGATCGTCAAAGTCGAATCGGGACAGGTGCGCGTGGCGGACGCCAAGGGCCAGCCCCCGACGTTGCCGTTCTGGCTCGGGGAGGCGCCCGGCCGCACCAACGAGCTGTCGGAGGAAGTCTCCAGGCTGCGTCAGGATGTGGCGGACCGGTTGGATGATCCGCCCGCCGCGATCCAGTGGCTTGTCGAAACGATCGGCCTCAATGAGGCGGGCGCCCGCACGATCGTCGAATACCTCGGGGCCACGCGCCAGATCCTCGGTACGATTCCGACCCAGCAGTGTCTCGTGCTGGAGCGCTTCTTCGATGAAGCCGGCGGCATGCAGCTCGTGCTGCACGCGCCCTTCGGCAGCCGTGTCAACCGCGCCTGGGGGCTGGCGCTGCGCAAACGCTTCTGCCGCAGCTTCAATTTCGAGCTACAGGCGGCGGCAACCGAAGACGCGATCATCCTGTCTCTTGGTCCGCAGCACAGTTTTCCGCTCGAGGACGTATTTCAGTACTTGAAGCCTGCAACTGCGGAACACCTCCTGGTGCAGGCGATGCTCGACGCCCCGGTCTTCGGGACCCGCTGGCGCTGGAACGCGACCCGCGCGCTCGCGGTGCTGCGCTTCCGCGGCGGCAGAAAAGTGCCGACGCCGCTGCAGCGCATGGAGGCCGAGGATCTGGTCGCGGCGGTCTTCCCCGATCAACTCGCCTGTCCCGAGAACCTGGTCGGTGACCGGGAGATTCCCGATCACCCTCTCGTGAATCAGACGATCGCCGACTGCCTGCTCGAGGCGATGGATTTTCCGGGCCTGAAACGCGTGCTCGAGGGGATGGAAGCGGGCCAGTTCACGTTGATCGCCCGCGACACGACCGAGCCTTCGCCGTTGTGTCACGAGGTCCTGAACGCGCGGCCCTACGCATTCCTCGACGATGCGCCGCTCGAGGAGCGGCGCACGCAGGCCGTGATCACGCGCCGCGGGCTGGATGTGAAGACGGCCGACGAATTCGGCAGGCTCGATCAGTCCGCCATCGACCTCGTGAAAGAACAGGCGTGGCCTGATCCCGAGAATGCCGATGAGCTGCATGATGCGCTGCTCGTCATGGGCGCAGTACCGAATGCGAAAGTCGGAACGCGGAATGCGAAATGGACGGATGAGTTCGCGAAGCTGGTTGGCGTGGGGCGCGCGACCGTAATGGACGGGCGGCTGTGGGTGGCGACCGAGCGGTTGCCGATGGTCCGAGCAGCGTTCCCGGGCGCTCCCAACGAGCCAGCCGTCACACCGCCCGAGCGCGAACAAGCCACGGCTTGGACCCGAGAGGACGCGATTCGCGAGCTGGTGCGTGGGCGGCTGGAAGTGATCGGCCCGACGACCGCCGCGGACATCGCCGCAGTGCTGGGGCTGCCGGCCGGGGACGTGGATTTCGCGCTGGCGGGGCTGGAGCATGAAGGCTTCGCACTCCGGGGCCGCTTTTCCGCCGGCGCCCTGGGCACGGAGTGGTGCGAGCGCCGGCTGCTGGCGCGGATCCATCGCTACACGCTCGACCGGCTGCGCAAAGAGATCGAGCCCGTCACGGCGGCCAACTTCCTGCGGTTCCTTTTCAAATGGCAGCGTCTTGCGAGCGGGTCGCGCGCCGAGGGGCCGGAGGGGCTGGCTGCCGTGCTCGACGTGCTCGACGGCTACGAGCTGGCGGCCGGGGCGTGGGAGTCCGAAGTGCTCCCGGCGCGGCTCACCGACTATGACCCCCTCTGGCTCGACGGGCTGTGCCTGTCCGGCGAAATCGCGTGGGGACGGCTAACCGTAATTCGAAATGCGGAAGTCGGAATGCGAAATCGCAAGGTCGGGCCGGTGCGCTCTACCCCGATTGCACTGTTCCGCAGAGAACGCGGGGAGATCTGGCGAGCCGGGAGCCCCGAGGTGGATCCCGCGACGCTGCCGCTCTCGTCGACGGGCAAGGCGTTGCTCGCGGCGTTCGAGTCGCGCGGCGCGCTGTTCTTCGGCGATCTCGTCAACGCGACAGGGTTGTTGCGAACCGAAGTCGAGAAGGGACTCGCCGAGCTGGTCGCGTGGGGACTCGTGTCGTCGGACAGCTTCGCCGGATTGCGCGCGCTACTCGTGCCGTCCGATCGCCGGCGGCCGCTGGGCGGGGGGTATCGGCGGCGCGGCCGCATCGCGCCGTTCGGCGTCGAGACGGCAGGCCGTTGGGCGCGGACGCACGCCAGACCGCCGATTGCCGAAGATCCGGGGAGCAGTATGCATTACCGGAGGCAATCGGACTGCTCCGGACCACGCGGAGGGAGCCGGGAGCAGAGGAGTTGATAGCCGTGAGTGGGGCCGATCCGCTGAACCTGGTCGGGATTCTCACGCCTGATGAAGCGGTTCCCGCGATCACCACCAACCGCGTCCTCTACCGCGACGGCGTACCGATCGTCGTGAAAGAAGGCGAAGGGAAGGGCGAGCGATTCCTGGTGGATGTGCCGGCCGAAGAGCGCGACATCCTGCGGGGCGCGCTCCTGCGGCGCCGCCCGGCGCCGCTCGTGCGCACCTACCTCGGCAAGAGTAAGGCGGCCGGCTAGGCTTTCAGCTTCTCGAGGTACTTGCTGCGCAGCTTCGCGACTTTGGGCGCAATGACGGCGCGGCAGTACGGCTGGTTCGGATTCCTTCTGTAGTACTCCCGGTGGTACTCCTCGGCGGGATAGAACGCCTTCAGCGGCTCGATCTTCGTCACGATCGGGTCGTCGAACACGTGCTCGGCCTCGAGCTCCTTCACGACGTCCTCGGCGGTGCGCCGCTGCTCGTCATCGTGATAAAAGATGGCGGAGCGATACTGGGTCCCCACGTCGCCCCCCTGGCGGTCGGGCGTGGTGGGATCGTGCAACGTAAAAAACACGCCCAGCAAGTCGCGATACGAGAGCTCGTCCGGGTCGAACGTCACCTGCACCACTTCGGCGTGCCCCGTCGTGCCGGTGCACACGGCCTCGTAGCTCGGCTTGGGGACGTGGCCGCCCGAATAGCCGGAGGCGACCTTCGTGACGCCGCGCAGCTGCTCGAAGACGGCCTCGAGGCACCAGAAGCAGCCGCCCGCGAGCGTAGCGAGTTCAGTTGTCATGCTCTCATTCTCGCTCCCTCGTCAATAGGCGGCGAACGTGATCGGCTGACGAATCGTCACCCGCGCGGCCCGGCCATGGAGGCGGGCCGGCCGATACACCGCGGCCAGGACCACGCGTTTCGCCTCGGCATCGAAGACTGGATTCGGGGTCTGGACGACTTTCACCGTCGCCGGCTGGATGCGGCCGGTCGTGTCGAGCGTCGCTTCCACGATTACGGTGCCGCCGATGCGCAGCGCCTGCATCTCCGGCGCGTAGCGGATCGGCGGATACGAGATCAGCGCGGGCTGCTCATCCACCGCACCCACCACCGCCGGTGCGCCCAGCGGGGCCGACCTGGTGGCCGGCTGACCGCGGCCATTGATGCGTATCGAGTCCGCTAGGCGTTTCAGGAAGGGCGCCAGATCGACCCCGCGCGCTGTCAAATCCCGGTAGCCCGCCAGTCCCGCTGCGAACGCTACCGCCGCTGAGCTGTCACGCTGTTTCGCATGCCAGGCGAGGCCCTGGACGAGTTGTGCGTACACGCGCTCTCCAGGAGTGGCCTCGTTGGCGCTGTCGAGCGCCTCCTCGGTCAGGGCCAGCGCGCTATCGGCACGATGGGCGCGCAATTGATCGCGTGCCGCTCCGACAAGCATGGTCGGGCTTTTCGGCGCTGGTGGCGTCAGCGTGAAGCTGAGATCGATGCTGCTTCGGACGGCGTGCCCTTTCACCCGTCCTGGCGCGAACGTCGCCGCCAGCAGCATGTCGCGGAGTGGCTCGATGAATCCGGAATCGGGGACGTCGAGCACGCGAAAACTCTGCGCCTCGACGTGCCCCGTGCTGTCCACGATCGCAGTGATAAGGGCCTGGCCACCCAGACGGCGGCGCCGCAGCGCCGGTGGATAGGTCAGCGAACGTCCTGTCTGCCAGGTGGCCGGCTCGTCCAACTGACTCGCGCTGTACACACGCATGCCGCGCGAGACAGACTCGAAGACTGCCTCGAGCCCGGGCGCCACTTGATCGAGCCCGTTGACCCGGAGGGGCGTATACAGGCCAATCGCGGAACGGAAATTCTCGCTGGCCAGACTATCGCTGCCGCGCAGGTGCTCGAGTATGGCGCGCCAGACAAAGACATGCACGGAATCCATCAGGTACGGCGCGGATTCGAGTGCACCGGTCAGTGTGCTGTCGGCTTGATCGAACTTGCGCCCGGTGATGTAAGCCCGAGCGGTGGCTATGAGTCCGTCAGTGCGGCCTTGTGCTGCAAGGACCGGTGCGAAGAGGACGAAGGCAACCGCGAGGGAAGAACGGCGCGACACGGTAACGGGTTATTTGACCGGCTGGACGGCGCTTCGTCAACCCCTGCCGATCAATGCGTCATAATGAAGCGCGCGACCACCTGGTTGTAGAAGCTGGGATTGCCGGCATTCGGGGGGTGCGCGGCACCGGGAATCACAATCGTCGTGTCGCTCCGCAGGCAGCGCGCCAGCTCGTCGCTGATGAGCTGAAACATGCGCGGGCTGCGCTCGCCCCTGACGAGCAGCACGGGAGTCGTGATCCGCCCGAGCTCCGCGCAGGACACCGTCGGGAAATACTGCTCACGATTGGCGAGCAGCTCGTGTCGCAGCTCGAAGGCGTGTGCGAGCACGTCAGCGCGGGCCGACGGGGAGAGCTGGTCGAACCGGCCCCGCCCGTTCATGGCGTCGTAGAATGCGCGCAATCCCGCCACCGAGTCACCGCGTGCGAACGCGGCCCGCGCAGGATCGAAGGAGTTCGTGTAGAACGCGCGCCGGGCCGCGTCTCCCTCCTCGGAGGCGGTGAGCAGTGGGAAGATCGGGGGCTCGGCCAGGACGAGCGAGCGCACGAGCTGTGGATGGTCGAGCGCCAGCGCGAGAGCGGTGTACGCGCCATACCCCGAACCCACGACGTGCGCCGGCGCGATGTCCAGTGTCAGCAGCATCGCCGCCAAGTCTTCGGCATGCAGTTTGGGCGAATAGATCTGGTCGTCGTCCACCTGAGGATTGGGCGGATGATAGCGGCGGCTGTAGACGAGGACACGATAGATTTGCGCGAACTGTGTCTCCTGTCCGTTCCACGATCGCAGGTCCCCCAACGAGCCGTGGACGAATACCACGGGGGCAGCCCCGCTGTCGCCGATGAGGCGGTAGGTGAGCCGCGTACCGTTGAACGACGTGGCGTGGAGCGTACGATCGAACGTGCGGAGCGGCCGAGCCGCCGGTGCCGCGGGCCCGGTTTTCTCCGGGGCCGGGTTTCCGCCGCACGCGACGACCAGCAGACAGCACACCAGAATTCGCATATCTACAGAATTACGTGCCGCGCCGAGAAACGCCACTAGCTGACCAGCCAGGCCGCTGCAGCAGCGACTTTTTGCTCGGCCCGCCAACGGCCGATGCCCTCACCCAGCGCCGCGACCCGGGACTTCGCTTGGCTCGGCAAGCGACGCAGGGCCTTGCCCAGTAACTCGTAGACCTCGCGCTCGAGCACGACACGAACGGTCACGTCGGAGTGCTTCAGGCCATCGACGAGCACGGTGCGGAACAGCCGACCTTCCGACGCGTGCGCGCGCATGTGCTGATTGGCGATGCTGGCGGGATCGGTGAGCGAGGCGACGACGACCACCGCGCTGCGCAGACGATAGTGTTCACGGTATTCAGCCACCAAGGCCGCGATCGTGCGACGAGAGAAGCGCTCGATGCCGCGCACCAGGCGCGTCACCTTTGCGGTGTCGGTTTGCGCGGTGCCGAAGCCGGCGTGATAGGGTTGGCGCGAGTCCGCCACGCCGGGATCGGCCAGCTCGATGACCCGGCTGTCGAGAACAACGGGTTTCGCCGAATTCGCGATCAGCACGGCCGCGGCCCAGCCGGTTTTCACGCGAAAGCCAAGGGTGCAGGATTGTCGAGCGCTCATCCCCAGTCCTTGGAATCGGGTGCGACGCGGCGCATGGCTCGCAAAAACGTAAATGCGTGTGGCGTGTGGCGTGCCGCGTCGAAACTCGATGTATCTGCGCCCCACGCCGCACGCCGCACGTCTGCCTGCAGTCCTTCCACTTGCTCTGCGAGCACGTTCACGGTGCCGTCGTCCTTGGCCAACTTACCGGTTACCAACACGAACGGCTCACCGCGGACGGCGGCGCGGCAGCGATCGTAGACATCGGGCCGCACGATCACGTTCGTCATTCCCGTTTCGTCTTCGACCAACAGGAAGACGATTCCCTTGGCGGTCTCGGGGCGCTGGCGCGCGACGACGAGACCCGCGACCAGGCATTTGACGCCGGCTTTGAGGTTTGCCAGGTCCCGGTTGAGCGTCAGGCCAGGCGGTAACGCGTTACGTACCAACGACAAGGGATGCCCGCTGGCCGAGAACCCGAGCGTGGCGTACTCGGCCAGCAGGCGCTCGTGAGCTGCCAGCCCGCCGAATGCCAGCAGCTCATGGGGATGATTCAGGGCGAGCTCGAGCTGGCGCCGGCCGCGGCCGTCGCCCGATTGGGACGCCTGAGGCGGCAGCCAGAGACCGACTTGCCACAGCAGCTCGCGCCGTGTCAGACCGAATCCGTCACAGCCGCCGACCCACATGAGCGCTTCGATCGCGGTGCGTTTGAGCTTCGGCGGCGCGCGCCGGATGAAATCACCCACGCTTTTGAATGGACCATGTTGCTCTCGCTCGACGACGGTTGCCGTGGCAGTCTCTTCGCTCCAATGGCGAATGAACCCCAACCCGACTCGGAGTGCTGACGATTCCCGATTCCCGTTTCCCGATTCCCGTTCAACCGTGCACCAGACGTCGCTGACGTTCACGTCCGGCAGTCGCATGGCGATGCCGTTGCGCATGGCATCGCGTCCCAACGCGTCGATCGAATAGAAGCCCATCGGCTGATTATTGAAGAGTGCGACGTAATACTCGACTGGGTGATAGTGTCTGAGCCATGCCGACTGGTAGGCGAGCAGACCGAACGCCGCGGCGTGTGACTTGGGAAATCCGAACTCGCTGAACGCGGTCACCTGGCCGAACACCTTCTCGGCCGTGGCTTCGGGAACGCCGCGGGCCATCGCTCCCGCGCGAAACTCCTCCCAGAAGCCGGCAATCAGATCATGAGAACGGCGGCGGCTCATCGCGCGGCGCAGCGCCTCGGACTGGCCGGGCGTGAATCCCGCGAGCGCCTGGCACACCTGCAGCACCTGATCCTGATAGAGGATGACGCCGAGCGTTTCGGCGAGGCATTCGCGCAGCAGGGGATGATCGACGGGCGGCTCGTACGGCCTGCCGGCGGCGTGCGCGCGGCGCTGCTCCTCGCGCCGGCGCACGTAGGGATTCACCGCGCCGCCGACGATCGGTCCCGGTCGCACGATCGCGACTTCGACCGCGAGGTCTTCGAGATTGCGCGGCCGGCTCCGGCGGATCATCTGGATTTGGGCCCGGCTCTCGATCTGGAACAGACCAATCGTGTCGCCGGCGCAGATGCGGTCGTAAATCGCCGGATCCTCGAAATCGATGCGCGACAGATCGGGCGGAGTCCCCGTGCGGCGCGCGATCAACTCGACGCACTCCTCCACCAGCGACAGCATGCCGAGCGCGAGGAAGTCGATCTTGATGAAGCGCGCGTCGTCGCACGAATCCTTGTCCCACTGGCAGACAACCCGGTCTTCCATCGCGGCGCGCTCGAGCGGGACGATCTCCACGAGGGGCCGGGAAGAGAGGATCATCCCGCCTGGATGTTGCGACACATGTCGCGGCAGCCCGCGGATTTCGTTGGCGAGCTGACACAGCTCCTTCCAGAGCGGTGCATCTTTTCGCCCTGCAAAACCGGGAAGGTGCTCCAGCTCGTCCGACAGTCCGTCCGCCCGACCGTCCGACAGTTTTGCGACCAGTTCAA
>QHUE01000065.1 GCA_003221825.1 Gemmatimonadota bacterium | reverse complement strand
CCCGGAGTGTCCGTGCGATGATGGCTTTGAGCCAGCCCGCTCGCGTGTTGGTCAGCATCGCCGTTGTGTCGCTGGCGGCGATGGTGCTGCTGTACGCGTTCCCTCCGAGCGACCAGCGCCTCCTCGTCCTCCTCTCTGATCTCAGTTGGAGTTGGGCGGCGGCCTTCGCGGCGTTCGCCTGCTTGACGTCCGCGCGCCGTGGCACGACGTCGGAGCAACGGCGGACGTGGCGGTGGATCGGCGTCGGGTGCGTCTCGTTCTTCATCGGCCAACTCGTGTGGACGTGGCACGATCTGTCGCGCGGCGCGCCGCCGCCCTACCCCTCGCTTGCCGACGTGGGGTTCCTCGGGATCTACGTGTGCCTGATCATCGGCGTGCGGACGCTGGTGCGCGGGCAACCGACTCGGCGCGGCGATCCGGAGCTCGCGCTCGACAGCGTACTCGTCACGTTCACGGTCGGCGCCCTTGCGTACGAATATCTCTTGGAGCCGCTGCTCAGCACGCCGGTGTCCACCGCCGGACTCGTAACGAGCATCGGGTGGTCCATCGGCGCCGTCGCGGTGCTGTGGATGATCCTGATCGAGCTCCTGCGCCGGCCGGCGTTCCCGGCCGCGACCGCCACCATCGTGCTGCCGGGCGTGATCTCCCTCGCCATCGGCAATCAGGTATACGCGATCGTGGCGCTGCGCAGCACCTATCAGGCAGGCGGGTTGCTCGACCTCACGTGGGACGCGGGACTCCTGATGATCGCGGCCGCGGCAGCGATCGCGCCCGAGTACAGCATCCGTCTCCAGCGCCGCCGCTCGACGTCGCCCGAGGCGAGCAACGCCGCGCGGGTCGCCGCCCTCGTCGTCGGCCTGGCCGGGATGACCGGCATGGCGGTCGTGGCCCTCACCCGGAAGGCCCCCGACGCCGCTGATGCCGTCATCATCGGCGTCGGGATGGCGATCATCGCCGCGCGGGTCTTGTACTCCCTGGGCGCGGATCGCCGCTACGCCCGCGTCCTCGAAGATGAGGTCGCCAGTCAAACCCGTTCGCTGATGAGCTCGCTGGGCGCGACGGCGTCCGCCGAGCGCAATCTCCGCCTGCTCATGGAGGCCGTCCCCGATGCAATCACCGTGGTGGACCGCGACGGCTCCGTGCTCGACGAAAACACGGCCGGCCGGACGCTCGTGACCACATTAGCCGGCGCCGTCCCGGACGGGAGCGGGAAGCGTTCCGCGTTTGGATGGGTCGAAGGCACGGCGTTCCGTATCGCGCGCGAGAATCTGATCGCGGCGTTCGATGGTGAGCTCCGCCGTTTCGAGGTCCCGTTTCGACGGTCCGACGGGAACGAGGGCACCGCGCACGTGCTGCTCGCACCGGTCCGTGAGGGCGGCCGCATCCCCAAGGTTCTGGTGTTGGTCCGCGACATCACCGAGCAGCGCCGCACGCAGACCCAGCTGCAGCAAGCCGAGAAACTCGCGGCCATGGGTCAGCTCGTGAGCGGCGTCGCGCACGAGATCAACAACCCCGCCGCGATCATTTCGGGCTTCGCGCAAACGCTGCTGCTCGATCAAATGACGCCGGATCAGCGGGAGACGGTGCAAATGATGTACGATGAGGCGACGCGCATCGGCCGCATCACCGCGAATCTACTCGCGTTCGCGCGGGCGGGAACCAAGGAGCGGACGCTGGTGGAGCTGAACGAGATCGTGCGCCGAACCTTCGCGCTCCGTTCCTACCACCTCACCACGCTCAACATCACGATGAATCTCGAGCTGGACGACGCGAACCCCAAGGCGTGGGCGAACGGATCGGAGGTTCAGCAGCTGCTGCTCAATCTCCTGATCAACGCCGAGCAGGCGCTGGCGACCATCACCGGCCGGCGCGCCATCACGATCCGCACGATGACGGCGGACGACGATGGTGTCCGGCTCGAGGTCGCGGACTCGGGTCCGGGCATTCCGCCCGACATTCAGGAGAAAATCTTCGACCCGTTTTTCACGACGAAGCCGGAGGGCATGGGCACGGGACTCGGGCTCTCGATCTGTTACGGGATCGTACACGACCACGGCGGCAGGATTTCGGTACACTCGATGCCCGGACACGGCGCCACGTTCACGATCGCGCTCCCCCGGGACGCGCGCACCCGGCAGCGGACCACGCCCCCACCGATGGAGATTCCCGAAGCGGCCCGCGAGCCGGAGGCGGCGCTCTCGGTGCTGCTCGTCGACGACGAGGAAGGACTGCGCCGCGCCCTGGTCAGCTTCCTCAAACGGCGCGGCATGCACGTCATCGCGGTCGAAGATGGGAGCGATGCGCTGCGCGTGCTGCGCCGCGAGCGCTTCGACGTGATCGTGTCGGATGTCCGCATGCCCGGGATGAGCGGCGCGGAGTTTCTGGAGCGTGTCCGCCGCGAGCAGCCCGCCATGGTGAACCGGCTGATCTTCTCGACCGGGGACCCATTTGCCGCCGACACGTCGGCACTGCTGCGTGAGGCGGGCGTGCCATCGCTGGTGAAGCCGTATGATTTCGCGAAGCTCGAGAGCCTGCTGCACGAGGTGGCTGACGCCGCTAAAACCTCGACTTGAGTCGGATCTCGAGATCCGAACGCCCGATGCCGTTCGGCGTGGGCGACAAGCTGAACCGCAGCGGCTCGGCATCCACGGCGAGCGCATCCAGGACCTGCGCGTCGACGGTCAACTCGTAATCCCCCGGCTTCACGCCCATCAGATAGAACGCGCCGTCGTTGAAGGTCACCAGCGTGCGCCGGGTCCCGCTGCGCCGATCGGTCAGAATCAGCGTCGCGCCGCTGACGCCCGCGCCGTTGCGGACGACCCGCCCCTCGATGATGCCCGCCTCCACGACGGGAATGTCGAGACTGCGGAAGCGATTGGGCCCGGGGACGATGCTGGTGCGCGCGAAGAGCGGGACGAGCAAGGGCGACTCGAGCGACGTCGAATCGAGGCTCACCACGACAGGCTCGAACGGCACCAGGTCCCAGACGTGATAGGCGCCGCTCGAGTCGGTGCGCACCGAGAGCGAGCCAACCAGCACACGCGCGTTGGCCACGGGCGGCTCGCCCACGTCGCGAATCCCGTTCGCGTTCACGTCCATGAAGACCCGCCCCGAAAGCCCTGACCGCTCGAGCGAGGGACCCGGCGCCACCCCGAGGCGGTCTGTACGACGGTCCCAGAGTACGGAGCCCTGCAGGAACTGGGTCGCCGTGACCGGCTGGCCGGGCGGCGCGAGCACCGACGTCACAGCCCGCAGCGCCGAGAAGTACGAGGTCACCGTGACGGTGTACGTGAGGCCCGCATTGCCGCGGAGCCAGTTCGCGCCGACTTCGAGGCGCACGCCGCGGGTGACGGGATGCGCCGCAAACGCGGACCACGAGACCAGTCCCGCGCGCCGTTCGAACTCGGCGTTGGTCCGCAGCAACATCTGACTCAGGAATGTGCCCCACCGCCCCCGGGGCATGATGAAGGTCGACAATCCGGCATACTCACGGTTACCGCCGGTCGCGAGCCCGCGCTCCGTACGTACGTATGGCAAGAGCCGCACCTCGTCCGTTTGCAATGAGGCGCCGAGCCGCGTCCGCGTCAGCGCACCGGCATCGGTGCTGATGCGCTCGAACCGGCCGTCGAAGAAGAAGAAGCCGTGGCTGGTCCTGGGACGCAGGAATCCGTTGAGGGTCAATTGCGACCGGCGCCCCGGCACCGCCAGCACCGACTGCGAGTCGTGGGCGAAGTGCACGTACTCGCCCTCCAGCCGGAAGTCGACGGAGGGCTCGTACCGCAATGCTCCGCGGGCAAACCCAGCGCCGACCACCTCGCTCTGGATGGCCCACGCATTGCTCGGGTTGCCGACGACCGCGGCATACGGATGCGTGCGGTCGGGGAGTGAATCCCGCCAGTACTGGTCGATCCCGGCCTGCACGGTCCAGCGCCGCGTGACCCCGTAGCGCAGGTCGAGGTTCCCCGTCGTAGTGCAAAGGAGCGACGGCTGCGGACACTGACCACCCGAGACGCCGTACTCGAACTGGCGGGCCGGCAGCAGCTCGGTCAACACGCGGTACGTGCGATTGAACTCGCGGATCTCGCCGAACGGGCCGTAGGCGACGAAATCGACCGGGTTCTCGCCGTAGCGCACGGGGAGATCGATCGAGAACCCACCCGACGCGTTGGCCGAATCGAACGCGACGAGATCGCCGCCGCGGTACGCCTCCACCGACCACCCCGGCTCGAGGCTTCCAGCGTAGCGCAGCGATCCGATGAGCGATGGACGGATGAAGGGGGCGTTGGTGATCGCCACGCCCTCAAGCGCGCGGGACCGCGGGCCAGTCGAGGCGACGTCGCCCAATCGCAGTTGTTTGACCCACCGGTTCTCCCGCCAGACGCCGGTCCACGAGGCGTCGAGGTGCACGCGGCCCTGCTCCGCCGGCCCGACACTCTGCCCCAACATTTCGAGCGAGCCGCCGCCGACGTCAGCCCCGAGTCCAAATCCGTAGGTCGATCCCGCAAGGGGATCGGTGGAGGGGGAGAAGAGCGAATAATCCACGACGACGCCGTCCCACGACGGACGCTGCAGGCCCAGCGTCACGTCCGCGCGCATCCCATCGGGACGCCGGAGATAGGCGTCGCGGGCCGCCTCACGACGCAGGCGCCGCGCAATCGGCAGGCCGCTCGGATCCACCACCGTCGCGGTGAGATCCGACCAATCGACCACGAACATCAACCCCAGCAAGTCACCCAGACGCTCGCTGCCGACGTACAACTCCGCCGATTCGAACCGGATGAATTCCCGCTCGATACGCACCCGACGGTCGCCGTACTGCATCGAATCGCTCCGTGGATCGATGACGATGCGGCGGTTTCCCGGATCGACCGTCGCTTCGAGGCGCCCATCGAGCGTCAGGCGATGCCGAATCTCGACCAGCTGAAAGAACTGTGACAGCGGCAGCAGCACTTCCGAGCGGACGCGGTAGGCCTGGACGGTCGTTCCGGTAATGCGGCCGATGCGCAGATCGATGACGACTGGCTCAGGGACAGTGTCTTGAGGCACGACGGCACCGAGGCACAGGGCCGCCACCAGGGAGAGCATGGCTTACTGGTAGATCAGGGAGACTACGACGTTCCCTTGGTAGATCCCGGGCTTCGCCGTGGGCGCAGCGTTCACGGTCCCGCCCAACCAGATGTACATGGTGAAGTTCGGGGGCGGTCCCAGGCGACCAACGGCCCCGACTGCGGGATTGAACACGTTGCCGCCCGCCGGATTGTTGGTGGAGCGACGCCAGATGGCCGAGGTCGCACCAAACGAAATCGGCATGGTCGAGCCCGGCAACGCTTGAATGTTGGTCAACTGCGTGGGCAGCGTGAAACTGATGATCACGAACGCGTTGGCGCTGCCGCTCACTTGCCATTCCCCCGCGGTCGCCGCGGCGGGCACGACCGTCGTAGGGACGCCCTTGATCACGGTAGCCTTGAGCACGAACTTGGGATCGAGATCCTCCCGCTCGGCGACGACTTCGTACCGCAGCCAGTAGCGGCCGCGCGGCAGCGCGGGGCGCGCGATGGCGCTGGCGAGACGGGGCTCCATCGTGAAGTACACACCGACGGGAGACTGATACGTCCGGACGACGGAATCGCCGACTTGCAGGGCGTGCACCGCGCCGCCCGAATCCACGAGGGTTTCGCGAATCATGCCGACGAAGGCCGCGTTACCATGCCGCTCGATTTTGGCGCGCGTGATGAGCGAATCGCCGACGATCTGGGCGCGCAGATTCGACAGGGTCACACCGGTATTCACAGGACCCTTGCGGTAGTTCACGCCGATGATCGTCCGCACCTCGAGCGTGAGACCGACCTGAATCGCGGTCGTATCCCCAATGCCGCTGATCGGGACGCGGCCGGCCTGGGCGGCAATGATGAGCCGCAGCCAGTATTCGCCGTCCGCCAGCCCGATGGGCGGCCGGGCGAGCAGACGCACCGTTTGGCGCTCCCGCGGGCCCACCGTCAAGCGACGGGGGAATGCCTGGATCCACGCAAGCGCGGAGGCCGCGGAATCCGCGGGCAAGGTGTCGAGCTTGATCCCCCCGCCCGAGTCCGTCGTCGGATACCCGAAAATGGTCGAGATCGTGACTTCGACCGGTGCGGTCCCAGGATTGTAGAGCAGCACCGAGCCGCCGCGCTGGGTGTGGTCGATGAACACAGCGTGCGGCGCCACCATAACACCCTGCGCCGCCAATGACGCACTCGCGAGCGCGACCACGCCGGCAAGCCCGAGCGCGCGCATCATGGCAGCACCGTCACGGTGAGGGTGATCGTCCCGGTGTACGCGCCGGCGCGCTGGTTCGTCGTCGGATTCGCCGTGGCCCCGACGAACACCGACGCGGCGCCATTATTCGGAAACGTTACGGTCGTCGGCTGCTTCGGGTCGAAGCCCACTTGACTCCCAATTGACTGAGTTGGCGAGTAGCCCGCGTCGCTAGCCCCAAACACAATGGGCATCAGCGCGCCACCGGGGCCAGTCATGCTCAGCGGCAGCACGAATGACAGCAACACGGGACCACCCTTCGGACCTTTGATGTCGAACTGGCCGCTGTTCGCGGGATCGGTGCGCAAGACGACGCGCGGCACGCCCGGCAGCACCGCGCCGAACGTCACCCCACGCACACCGGTGACTGTGAGCGGCTTGCCCTGTGCCAGCAGCGGCACGCCACACAGCATCGCTGCGAGCACGACCAACGATTCCTGTTTCATGTTTTGCATGCGTCTCCTTGTGACAGCGCCGGCAGAGGAATCTGCATCCTCTGCCGGCGCGCCATCAGCTCGACGCCAAACTCCAGTCGCTTAGTAAACCACCGTCATGGTGATCGAACCAGTATAGACACCAGCCGCCTGGTTCGTCGCCGGCTGAACCTGAGCGCCAACCCACACCCACAGCGCGCCAGAGGCGTTCAGCGACGGGGACGCACCAGCCGCCGGTGAGAAGGCAGTGCCGCTGGTCTGCGCGTTGTTCTGGGCATGCACGCCCGTGTAGCTCACGATCGGCATGGTGTTACCAGCCGAACCGAGCGTCGCGGGCAGCGTGAACGAGATGGTGACCGGGCTGCTGGGCTGGCCTGTGACGTCAAACCGGCCGGCGTTCGTGAGATCGGTAGCCGCGATCGTCTTATTCACGCCCGGGAACACGTTCCCGAAGTTCAACTGCTGGGCGCCAACCACGTTGATCGGCGTCTGGACGCTTGCCGTCGCCGTGATGCTGG
>QHUE01000064.1 GCA_003221825.1 Gemmatimonadota bacterium | reverse complement strand
TCGACCTTTTTCCCGAACTCCGCGATGCTCGCTTTGGCGAGCTTTACGATGCGCGCCGTGACGGCGTCCGCGCCCTGGGCGGCGAGCGTCGGCTCGGACACGACGCCGTGGATCTCCGATCCGTCCTCGGCGAGGACTCCGGCGACCAGATTCGTCCCCCCAACGTCAACTCCGACGACGTAGCGCACCAATGTCCTCGATGGCCGCCAACACGGCCGCGACAGTGAGCTCACGCATGCAGCGGTGATGACCCAATGGGCACTGCGGCGGGCCGTGCGACGAGCAGGGCCGGCACTGCAGGCCGTCCACTCCCAGTGCGACATCGCCGGCGCGCACCGGACCAAACCCGAACTCGGTCACGGTCGGACCGAACAACGCTACGACCGGCGTGTCCATTGCGGTCGCCAGATGCAGCGGGGCGCTGTCGTTTGTCACCAGCACGGTGGCCCGCCCGATGAGCGCTGCCGACTCGCGCAGCGTGAGCCGCCCGCAGGCATTGACGGCCGGACGGCCCGCCGGCCGGACGGCCGAAACGATCTGATCTCCCAGTTCGACGTCGTCTTTGCCACCCACCACGACAACAGCCACCCGTTCACCAAGCCGTGCTGCCAGCTCCGGGTAGTACGGCCACCGCTTGCTTCCCCAGATCGAACCGGGCGCCAGCGCGACAAAGGGTCCCTCGATAAGCGCTGCCGCCGCCTGCTCATCGCTCGCCGTGGGCCGCAGTTGGGGAGGATAGACCCCCGAGGCGCCGTTCGCGAGGGCCAGGAGCCGGTCGGTTTCGTGACCCGTTCGGGGCTTGGGACGGGCCTCTGTATAGAGGAAGGCCCAGCCACCCGAAAACCCGATCCGCGAGGGAATCCGGGCCAGGAGCGCCAGGGTCGCGGTGCGCAACGATCGGTGTGGCAGGTAGGCACGCTCGTATCGCGCGCCTCGCAACCGACCCGCCAGGCTCCGCACACCTGCCCACCCGCGGTCCGTGCCACGTTTGTCGTAGGGAATCACCTGCGCGACCGCGGGATGCGTTGCAAGCAGCGGCGCTGCGATCGGCGTCGTTACGACATCGACGGGACCATGGCGCGCGGCGAGGGCGGCAAGCAGCGGCGTCGTCAGCACGACGTCGCCCAGGAATGCGGTTTGAATGACGAGGGTCGGCATGGCGTAGGGGAATCTTACGCCGCTTTGCCGGGATCAGCGACGGATGCGGCGAATCTCGCTCAGGAAGACCAGCCTGACGGAAAACGCGAGCCCCTTGTTGTGGACGGGCCAGGTCAGCTCTGAATGGCCGGTGAAGTAATACTGGAGCTCTGGAATGAGCGCGATGCGGTCGGCGCTGAGCTGCAAGGCGACGCCGGGCGCGGCAAAGAACTCCTTGGAATACCCGGAGACCGGTCCTGTCGTCCCACTGCCGCGTTGTACGAACTGGACCATGCCGAGCCCGATGCTCGGCCGCATTTCGAGCACGCCGCCGCGCAATGGGATTTGCACATCAAAGTCGGTTGCAAAGACTTGAGCGCGGTTGGTCACGTTGGCGCTACCGCCTGTTGTCGCGCCGCTATAGGAGATCCAACGCAACCCGACGTAGACCAGCCGGCCCGGTGCAACACCTAGGACCAAGCCGCCTCCCGCCCGGTAGGGGTCCCGCATCCCGTAGCTCGCGATCGCACCGACTTGCAACTCACCCAGCTGCGCCCACAAAGCGGTGGGCGTGACGCACACGAGCGCCAAGAGCAGGGACCGTTTCACACACCGTCCTTCGCCACGCGGGCGATCCGGCGCCGCAGCTCGCCGACCGGCGGGAGTAGCCGGTCCAGCGTCGCTCGATCATCCACCCACGTAACGGTGCCGACCATGAACACGAGATCCACCAGGGGTATGAGTGATGTCGCTCCCGTAAATACGACGGCCACCTCGCCGTCCATGAAAATTCCGCGATAGTCCTGATTCTGCGACCCCACCACCGCGTAGCTCCCCGCCTTCGGGGTAGCGGGGCCGGCTGCCACAATCTGCTCGGCGATCAGCTCGAGCGAGTCGGTGAGCGCTCGTGCACCGGCCTGCTCGGACGAGCCTGGGGCATACGTCGTCCCGCGATAACGCAGATAGGTCGTCATGAATCGCGGCCACTGCGGAGCAGTGGTGACGATGTTCCAGAACGCGCCCGTGGCGAGGAACTGGACCTTCTGATGTAGCTTGGGTTGGCCGCTCGAGTCCCCGGGCGTGGTGACGCCGTTCGATCTTCGGCCGGCATCCGCGACCACCGGCACCAGTCCGGGCGCGAACGGCATGAGCTCCTTGAGGAACGCACTCTCACTCACCTGGCGGGCCCAGCGGTCCTCGCGACTTGCAAGGCCACTGGTGTCGACCGGGAGCGCGTACAGTCCCGTGTGGAGCGCCCCCCCAGCACGCTCGATCGCTCCTCCCAGCTCGCCCCGGACGAGCAACAGGCGCGTGAACAGCTCATGCGCCCGCATGAGCTGCGGAAACCCGCCGCTCGGTGCGTTGGCGCTCGCCGGCGCGATAATGAGCACTCGGACGCCGCGCAGGGATGCTCCCACCAGCAACGAACCATAGAACGTCGCATTCCAGAGCGCGTCGGGCACCGTGATGACCGAACCCGGCGGCATCAGCGAGTAGAGCAGAGCCTTCGCGGCGTTCAATGACTTCGCGAGATAGCCCGTCTCATTCACGAGGGCCATGGCGCGCGTATGAAACAGGACAGCATCGGGAGAGACCGGCATGCTGGCGGCGAGTGCCGCCCGCGGTGCGGCCCGCAACGGCGCTGGTATGTCCTCGGCGGCGATGCCCTGGCTCAGCAACAGCTCTCTAGCCGCCTGTTTGATCTGCAGCACCACGGGGCCCTGTAGCACCAGAGACCGGTCATCCCACCCCGGCCCGAGGTAGTGCTCGCCCACGCCCATCCCCGTCAGGATGCCAACGCCGGCATAGGGATCATCTTCAGTGATGTCCCGGAACGCGATCTTGCGATGATCACGCATCACGTCGTCGGGATACCCGAAGACGCTCGAGATGAGGCCGCCGCTCCAGAACGACGCGTCCACGCGATTCGTGATGTTCACATGGACTTTGATGCGGTTGTGAAGCCACGCGTCACCGTATTCGCGTGCCTCCGCCTGGAGCAGCCGTGAGCGCTGCACCGCGTTGCGGAGTCGGTCCAGCGCGTGACCGAGCCGCGCGGCGTCGCTCGGGGAGCCCAGGTGACCGTCCGCCCGCAGTGGGTCCTCCAGAACCGTCATCAGCAGGCGCGATTTGCGTCCCTCGTAGTAGTGCTGATCGTGAAAGATGAAAAACAGCGGGAGTGTGCCCGTGGAGTCATACGCCTCGACACGCTCGGCGAGCGTGGTCAGGTAGCCGTCTACTACCTGGGCGAGCGACGCTTCATCCAGCGTGCCCTTGTCCGTCAGTGCTGGAAAGTCGTGGATCCAGAGAACATGGTACGCTCGAGTCTCCCGGATCATCCGCAACAACTCCCAGTGGAACTGGAGGTTGGCGACGTACGTGAGCCGGTTGTGATCGGTAAACTGGGTGCCGGTGACGCGTTCGAGCAGTGCGTCGAGCTCGGTCTGCTCGTCATGTTCCTCGGGGAGGAGGCCATACTGCAGCGGCAACCAGACGAGACGGGGATCGTCCCAGTCCTTGGCCGCCTCGCTCCGCTGCGTTTCGAGGATGTCGGTCAAGCGCTCGAAGACGAACAACACGTCTTCAGTCCGGTCGGCTGGGACGAGACCTGATGTCGTCACCCAGCGGCTGAACTTTCCCCGCGCGGCGACGCCGAGGGCCTTCAAGGTGTCATTGCGTTTCTTGCGGCCCAGCAGGGCATCGTACGGAATGAGCACTTCGTCGAGCAGAATCTGGCGGCCGTTGCGGGCCAGCTCCTGTCCGGCCGCTGCACTGCCCGCGGCCACGGAAAACGCGTGCTCCATCTGCGCGTGGAAGAATCGGACTTCCTGCTCCGCGCCCCGAATCGCGAGGTGTGCGCGGAGGTCAGCGAGATAGCGAGCGGTGCGGGCGAGTGCGACGGTCTCGCTGCGTCCATCCTGGTCGAGAAACGGGACCACCAGCCGGCGCAGCCACGTGGCCGACTCTGACAGGCTGTCGAGCTCCGCGTGCAACAGAGAATTCGCCGGCACGTGCGCTTCCGGTGTGTGGAAGGGTGCCGCCACGACGACATAGTCCTGAATTGGCCGGTTGCGCCCAGCGAGCGGATCGTGGAGCGGGGCGGATACCCCCCGCACGAAGCTGTGGCCGAGCGTGGGGTAGTAGTCCAGACGTAGCATCGTCCCCCGCGTCAGAAACCCGCCACGCCGAACCGGAGTGTGGACAGTGAGGAGCAAATCGAGGCGGCCGCTCCGGATGTTGTAATCGGGCCCGACGCCCGTGCTGAGGTAGGGGACCTGGAGCAAGGCGCGAGCGCCGGCCTCCGCTTTACTCCCTCGGGCGCCGACGTATCCCTCGAGCCCAAATTCGACCAGCTTCGTGACGGGGTTCATCGAGGCGCGGTAGCCGCCGCCCCACGCCCGGATCATGAGATCTTTGGAGGTCCCACCGAGATACGCACCGCCGCCCAGACCGAGCTGCCAGTGCCAAAGCAGAGGTTGACCGAGCGAAGCGGTCCACCCGCCGACTTCGGGAGTTCGGACGGTCTGCGCGCGCGCGCCCGCCCCCAAGGCTGCCCCGGAGCTGAGCAGCACTGCGGCGACGCAAACCCCGACCGCGCATCGAGCCACACTCGCCCCTTCCCGAGGCTGAATCTGATGTAACGTCAGTATCTCCACCCCACAAGGCGATACTCGCGCCCCGACTCGCAAAGCACGAAGAGACGAAGCGCACGCGGTTTCACCTCGAGGTCAGCCACGGTGCGAATATCGATCCACGCCACGCGTTGCTCGTTCGGCAGCCCGGCGAGAAGGTTCTCCGCACACGCTCGCCACGGTGGCAGATGGATGAATCCGCTACCGACGCTCGAGAGACTGGCACTTGCCGTCGTGACGACCGACCAGGATGCGCGAACGCGGTACGACCGGGGTCCCGCGGCCGCTAGACCTTCCCCAACCATCAGATCTCGGAACTCGAGCGTTTGGTCCTGGCCGGCGCGACCGATCGCCAGTCCGTCGAATGCCGTCACGCGGCTGTACCAGTGGCGGATCGTGGCGAGGCGGCGTGCTTCCAGCATCCCGATGAGCGCCTGCGCCCGGCCCGAGTCGGTCGGCTGCGCGGCCCACACGGCGGCGGCAATCTGCTCGTTCGAAATGCCGCCGACGCGCTTGGCGCCCCAGTAGCCGTCGCGCGTCGTGCGACGTGCAAACGCTGCATTGGGGAAAAGCGGTGTCCAGCTCGCGGGATTGAACTCCGCAGCGCCGGCCCGCTCCCACGGCACGGCGTAAAACCCGAGCGTCAGCAGGCGACTGCCGATTTTCCCTGCGTCCCACGTCGCCTCGCTCCCGGAGCGCGTGCGCTTGGGGCGCCCGCCCGCCTCGGCGTCGAGCGCGGTTTCGAGTCCGAGGAGATAGTGGCGAACCGCGGGGGTGCCGCCTTCGATGCCGACGTCGAGCGTTGTGCCCCGAAACAACCCCGTGTGGTTGAGCCACGCGGCCACCACGTACAACCCCCGGAGCTCTCGGCGCTGCTCA
>QHUE01000063.1 GCA_003221825.1 Gemmatimonadota bacterium | reverse complement strand
ACAGAATGCACACGAGCAGCGGCACCAGCACGGCGATCTCGCGCGGTGTCAGATCGGTGAGCTTCTCGTTCTCGGGATTCGTGAGCGGATTGTAGACCACGCGCTGCAGCGCGGTCAGCAGATAGGCGGCGGCCACGATCACGCCCGTCGTCGCCAGCGCCGTCGCGAGGGGATAGGTGCGGAACGACCCGAGCAGCACCAGGAACTCCCCGACGAAGCCGTTCGTGCCCGGCAGCGCGATCGACGAGAGCGATACGATCGTGAGAATCGCCGCAAACAGCGGCACGACCCGGGCGATGCCGCCATACGCTTCGATCAGCCGGCTGTGCCGCCGTTCGTAGATCATGCCGACCAGGAAGAACAGCGCGCCGGTCGAGATGCCGTGATTGATCATGATGAGCAGCGCGCCCTGCACGCTCTGCAACGTCAGCGCCCAGATGCCGAGCATCACGAAGCCGAGGTGCGCGACGGACGAGTAGGCGATCAGCTTCTTGAAGTCGGGCTGCACCATCGCGACGAGGCCGCCGTAAATGATCCCGATCAGCGACAGAATCACGATGACGAGCTGCACCGTCTGATTGAGCGCGACGGCCGGGAAGAACGGCAACGCGAATCGCAGGAAGCCGTACGTCCCCATCTTCAGCAGGATGCCGGCGAGAATCACCGATCCTGCCGTCGGTGCCTCGACGTGCGCGTCGGGCAGCCAGGTGTGCAGCGGGAATAGCGGCACCTTGATGGCGAACGCCAGGAAGAAGGCACCGAACAGCCACCACGCGACGGATCCGAGATCCTTCGCGTTGCTCAGGAGGTGCGCATAGCTGAACGAGTAGATGCCGGTCGCCCGGCCCGCGTGCAGGTACAGCACCAGGATCGCCACGAGCATGAGCAGCGACCCGAAGAACGTATAGATGAAGAACTTGATGGCTGCGTACAGCCGGTTGTCCCCGCCCCAGACGCCGATGATGAAGTACATCGGGATCAGCATCACTTCCCACATCACATAGAAGAGGAAGAGATCGAGCGCGACAAAGACCCCGATCATCCCGGTTGTCAGGACGAGCAGCAGCGCGTAGAAGCCGCCCTCCCGCGTGGTGATGTAGCTCCAGCTGCCCAGGATCGAGAGCGGCATGAGGAACGTCGTGAGGAGCACGAGGAACAGCGAGATCCCGTCCACCCCCACGGCGAAGTGAATGCCCCACGCGGCGATCCAGGCCTGATCGGCCGTGAACTGCATGCCGCCGTTCGGCACGAATGCCCACCACAGCGGCACCGAGATCGCAAACTCGACGAGACTGGCAGCCAGCGCGACGTACTTCGCGAGCCGGCCCGGTAGGAGGAGCACCACGACGCCCGCGATCAGCGGCCAGGCGAGCAGCGCGGTGAGCACCCACTGGGCGTACATCAGCCGATCGCCCTCCATAGAACGAGCAGCACGCCCACGACGAAGACGGCGACGTACGTCCCCACCTGCCCCGTCTGGAGCCAGCGGTTGGCCCACCCGAGCGCGCGCGCGCCGCGCGCCGCGCCATTCACAGCCGCGCCGTCCACCACGAGCTGGTCGATCTCCTGCCACAGCACCACGCGCGAGAACCAGACGAGCGGCCGCACGATCAGGGCGTCATAGATCTCGTCCACGTACCACTTGTTTCGGAGCACGCGCGCGAACCCGCGCTCCTCGGGCGCGCTGCGTGCCGGTACGAGGCGCTGCGGCTTCAGCAGCTGCCATGCGCCCACGATCCCGACCACCGCGACGGCGACCGCAATGCCGACCAAGAGCCATTCGGTCGACGGAGAGAGGGGCACGGCGGGAATCAGCGCGGCACTCGGCTGGGTGATCGGCTCGAGCCAGTGCTCCAGCCGCGCGCCGCCGCGGTAGAGCGCCGGGATGTTGAGCAGGCCGCCCGCGGCGGACAGCACGCCGAGCACGAGCAGCGGGCCCGTCATGATCCACGGCGCCTCGTGCAGGTGCGCCTGCTCCTGCTCGCCAGTGCGGTTCGGCCCGTGGAAGGTGTACAGCATCAGCCGCGTCATGTAGAACGCCGTCAGCAGCGCGGCGAGGAGGCCCAGGCCCCAGAAGACGAGCCAAATCGGTTCGACATGCCCGCGCGCGTGGGCGGCGGTCAGGATTTCGTCCTTCGAAAAGAACCCGGCGAGGGGCGGGACGCCCGCGATGGCGAGGGTCGCGATCCACATGAGGCTCGTGGTCCACGGCATGTAGCGTGACAGGCCACCCATGTTGCGCATGTCCTGCGCGTCGTCATGCGCGTGGGTGTGGTGATACGCCTGGTGCATCGCGTAGATGACGCTGCCCGAGCCGAGGAACAGCAAGGCCTTGAAGAAGGCGTGGGTCGCGAGGTGGAAGATGCCGGCGGTGATCGCTCCGGTGCCGACCGCGACGAACATGTAGCCGAGCTGCGAGATCGTGGAGTACGCGAGGACTTTCTTGATGTCCCATTGCTTGAGCGCGATCGTCGCCGCGAACAGCGCCGTCAACGCGCCCACGCCCGCGACGACGGCACTCGAGACGGGCGCCATGGCGAACAGCAGGTTGCACCGGGCGACGAGATAGACGCCCGCCGTCACCATCGTGGCCGCGTGAATCAATGCCGAGACGGGCGTAGGTCCGGCCATCGCGTCGGGCAACCAGGTGTAGAGGGGGATCTGCGCCGATTTCCCGGTGCAGCCAAGGAACAGGAGCAGCGTGATCGCGGTGACGGTGCGGCTGCCCGGCACCAGCGCCATCGGCGCGTGCGTGAACACGGTGCCGAAATCGAGTGACCCCGTGGCCCAGAAGATCATGAACATCGCGACCATGAATCCAAAGTCGCCGATGCGGTTCATGATGAACGCCTTGCGGCCGGCGTTGGCGTTCGCCGCGTCGCTGAACCAGAAGCCGATCAGCAGATAGCTGCAGAGCCCGACGCCTTCCCACCCGACGAACATCACCGGGAAGCTCGCGCCCAGCACCAGGACGAGCATGAAGAAGACAAAGAGGTTCAGGTACGCGAAGTAGCGCGCGTACCCCGGATCTTCTTTCATGTAGCCGATGCTGAACAGGTGGATCAGCGAGCCGACGCCCGTGACCACGAGCAGCATCACCAGCGACAGCTGGTCGACCTGGAGCGCGACGTCGACCTGCAGCGTGCCGACCGGGATCCACGACCAATAGCGCAAAACGACCGGCTCGTCGGCATGCAGACCCACGAACGCACTGAAGACGGCGATCGACGCGGCGAAGGCGGCGAGCAGTACGCCCGCCCCAATGACCGAAACGAGCCTCTTGGCCGTGGGACGCGTCAGCGCCAACGTGCCGTTCAGCACGAAGCCGAGCAGCGCGAGCGCGGGCGGCAGCCAGATCAGATCGACGGCGGTGCCGGTCATCCGTCCTTGAGGAGATTCATGGTCTGCAGGCTGACCGACTGCTTGTGGCGATAGACGGCGAGAATGATCGCGAGTCCGACCGCGGCCTCAGCGGCCGCGACGGCCATCACGAAGAACACGAAGACCTGCCCGCCCATTCCCAGGCTCTGCGCGAGCGCCACGAACGTCAGGTTCACGGCGTTGAGCATCAGCTCGACGCACATGAAGATCACGATCGCGTTGCGGCGGAACAGCACGCCAGCGACGCCGAGCGTAAAGAGCACGGCGGAGATGAAGAGGGCGGGACTGAGGAGCATCCTAGAGCTTTCGCTTCGCGAGCACGACGGCGCCCACGATCGCGGCGAGCAGCAGCACGCTCGCGATCTCGAAGGGAACGAGATAGGTGTCGAACAACGGATTGGCCACGGAACCGACGATACCCTGCTGCTGCTGCAGCGCGGAGATCGTGCCGGGCGGCAGCTGGATCGACGACGGGAGCGTCGCTTGACCGAGCACACGCAACTGGAGCAGCAGCGCGCCCGCCAGGACCGCCGCAGTCAGGAGCCCGACCGGCCCTCGGATGTCGGTCGGTCCGGGGCGGCCCAGGTTCAGCAGCATGATGACGAACAGGAACAGCACCATGATCGCGCCCGCGTACACCAGGATCTGGAGCGCGGCGATGAATTGCGCGTCGAGCAGTACGAAGAGCGCGGCCAGCGCGAAGAGCGTCACGACCAGCCAGAGCGCGCTCGCCACGGGGTTCTTGCGCGTGATGCACAGCAGCGCGCTGCCCATGGCAATGACGCCGAAGATCCGAAAGAACGTGAGGGTCACTACTCGCCCTTCGGGTCCGACGGATCCCACAACGTGGATACGGGGTGCGTCTGTGCCGTGAGCCGTTCGAGGTCGTAGACGAACCGGTCGCGCGAATACTCGGAGTTCTCGTAGTGCACCCCGACGTGGATCGCCTCCTCCGGGCACACTTCCTGGCAATAGCCGCAGAAGATGCAGCGGAACTCATCGATCTCGTAAATCAGCGGATAGCGGTGGCCCTCCTCGTCTTCGCCCGGCACCAGCTTGATGCAGTTCGCCGGACAGATCTGCGGGCAGAGACCGCATGCGACGCACTTGGCCCGGCCCTGCTCGTCGGTCAGCATGCGATGCGTGCCGCGCCAGCGCGAGGAGAGCGTCCAGTCCTTCGAGGACTTTTCCTCGGGATACTGCATCGTGACCTTGGGACGCAGCAGGTGGCTGAACGTCAGCGCCATGCCTTTCAGCGTCGCGCGCAGGTAGGAGGTCTGCCGCGTCGGGCGCTTCATGACTTTCACGCCAATCGCCATTACGCAGTCTCCTGCGGGACGGATCCGGAGACGATCCGGCCGCGATCGAGCCACCAGACGAGCGCGATGAGCAGCACCAGGTTCAACCCGCCCAGCGCCCCGGCCATGAGCTTGCCGTACTCCCAGCCGAGCTGGATGCGCAGGAACCAGATCGCGACGGCGAGCAGCGTGATATACACGAGGGCGAGTGGCAGTAACACCTTCCAGCCCAACGCCATGAGCTGGTCGTAGCGGAAGCGCGGCAGCGTCCAGCGTACCCAGATGTAGGTAAAGAGGAAGACGAACGTCTTCGCGCCAAACGCGGCGAGAGTGAGCAGCGTCTTGAGAACGCTCGGATCTCCGGTCGAATCCCAGGTCGTGAACGGGATGTCCCACCCCCCAAAGAACAGGGTGGCCATCAGCGCCGACGCCGTCACCATGTTCGAGTACTCGGCGATGTAGAACATGGAGAACTTCATCGCGCTGTATTCGGTGTGGTATCCGGCGATCAGCTCGCCTTCGGCCTCCGGCAAATCAAACGGGAGCCGGTTGGTTTCGGCGAGGGCGCTCACGAAGAAGATGACGAAGGCGAGTGCCAGCGGAATGACGAACCAGAGCCCTTGCTGCTGCTGCACGATCACCTGCGACAGCGTGACGTTGCCCGCGAGCAGCAGGACCGCGACGGTGCTCATCCCCAGCGCGATCTCGTACGAGATCATCTGGGCCGAGGCCCTGAGCCCGCCCAGCAGCGCGTATTTGTTGTTGGACGCCCACCCGGCGAGCACGATGCCATACACGCCCAGCGAGCTGATCGCGAGGATATAGAGGAAGCCGACGGGCAGATCGGCGACGACCATCGGTACCACGCCCCATTTAGTGGGCAGCGGCGCCGCGAACGGAATCACGCCGAACGTGAGCAGCGCCGGCACGAACGAGACGATCGGCGCGAGCGTGAAGAGCGCCTTGTCCGCCATCGCCGGCGACGTCTCTTCCTTGAGGAAATTCTTCAGCCCATCCGCCGCCGGCTGGAGGAGCCCCTGCGGGCCGACGCGGTTCGGGCCGAGGCGGTCCTGCATCCAGGCGCACACCCGCCGTTCGAGCAGCGTGAGCAGCGCGACGCCGACCATGATCAGGTTGAAGACGACGAAC
>QHUE01000358.1:1064-3522 GCA_003221825.1 Gemmatimonadota bacterium | reverse complement strand
GAAGCGCCCGCCTGCGCCGAACTGACGGTCGCGCTCGCCGCGATGCGTGTCGTCGCCGCGGATCTCAAACGACTGGATACGTCGCACGCCGCACGCCGCACGGCGACTTTGCGTGTCGACCCACCCCCCAAGGAACTCGAAACCAAGCTCGTCCAGTCGATCTCCCCAGACGGGCAAGTGCTCGATAGTGCGTCCAAGGATCTCGCCCGCGCGCGCCAGCGCGTCCGCGAGGCGCGCAAGCATGTCATGGACAAGCTGGGCGCCATTCTCGCGAAGCTCGATCAGACCGAGCGCGCCCCCGATGCCGCCGTCACCGTGCGCGGCGGCCGCTATGTGATTCCGATCCGCAGCACCGCGCGCTCGCGCGTGGGCGGCATCGTGCACGACGAATCGGCGACGCGCAGCACCGTGTTCGTCGAGCCGCCGGAGATCATCGAGCTCGGCAACGAGCTGCGCGCCGCGGAGTCCGCCGAGCTGCGGGAAGTGCTGCGCGTCCTGCGCGAGCTGACCGACTTGCTCCGTCCCCAGGCCGCTACGATTGCGGCGGCGTGGGAGATGTGCATCGCGTTCGACGATCTGTGCGCGCGGGCGCGGTACGCGGTGCAGGTCAACGGCTTCGTGCCGGAAATTGGGGCGCACCTGAAAATACGTGGGGGACGACATCCGTTGTTGTTGGGGGAGGGGCGCAGCATGCTGCGCCCCTACTCTTCAGACCTCGTCATCCCGTTCGATCTGGATCTGCACTCCGACGAGTTCACCGTGCTCGTGTCGGGTCCCAATACGGGCGGGAAAACGGTGCTCATCAAGGCGCTCGGGCTGCTCGTGCTGCTGACGCAAAGCGGGATCATTCCGCCGCTCGGCCCGCATTCTTCACTGCCTATCTTTGCGCGCGTCTTTGCCGATAGCCGCCGAGACCGTCGGCATCGTGAACGCGTCGCTCCAGTTCGATGCCGAGACGCTGACGCCGACGTATCGGTTGCTCAAGGGTGTGCCGGGCAGGTCATACGGGTTGGCGATCGCGCGCCGGCTGGGCGTTGCCCAAGACGTGTTGGCGGAGGCCGAGCGCGGCGTGCCCGAAGCCGAGCGCACGCTCGATCGGCTGCTCGCGTCGGTGGAGGCGCGCGGGCGGGAGATCGAGGCGCGCGCCGCTGAGCTTGAGACACGCTCAGCCCAGCTGGACTTGGAGCGTCAGAACCTCGCGAACCTTCAAGCCCTCGAAAACGAGCTTCACCTCCGCGAGAAAGCGCTCGACAAGGACGCACGCGAACGTGCGCGGGCGTATTTGCTCGAGGCGCGCAAGACGGTGGAAGCTGCGCTGGCCCAGGCACGGGCGGCGGTGGACGAGGCGACAGCGAAAGAGGCGCGACGGATGGTGGAAGACGCGATTGAAAAGACTGGAAAGTTGGAAAGTCGGAATGTTGGAATGAAGGACCTCAAGGTTGGGGATCGCGTACGGACCGGGCAAGGCAAGGTAGGTGTGGTAAAGGAAGTTCGGGATAATGGACGGATTGTGGTCGAAGTTGGGGCGATTCGATTGGTGATTGCATCGGATCTCCTCGAGCTCGTGGAGTCACCTTCCAACATTCCAACAGTCCCACGTTCCAACGAATGATCCCCGACGACATCATCGAGCAAGTGCGCGAAGCCGCCGATCTCGTCGGAATCATCGGCGAAACCGTCGAGCTGAAACGCACCGGCGCGGACTACCGCGGCCGCTGTCCCTTCCACGGCGGCACGCATCGCAACTTCGCCGTCATTCCCAAGAAGGGGATGTTCTACTGCTTCGTCTGCCATGAGGCGGGCGACGTCTACACGTTCTTCATGAAAAAGCTCGGCATGGATTATCCGACCGCGGTGCGCGAGGTCGCGCGGCGGGTCGGCATCACGATTCCCGAGCGCTCCGGACCCACCGGCCCCGATCCCAGAGAGCCGCTGTACGCCGCCGTCGCCACGGCGGCGGACTGGTTCGCGCGCCAGCTGCGGGAGAGTCCCGAAGCCGAGATCGCCCGCAAGTATCTCGAGTCGCGCCACGTCACGATGGAACACGCGCAACTTCAGGGACTCGGGTTTGGGCCTAGGGGATCGGGGTTCCTCGACGCGATGAAAGGATTGGGGCTGCGCGAAGAGGTGTTGCTCGAGGCCGGCCTCGTCGTTAAACGGGATGATGGCTCGAAGACGGCGCGTTTCAGAGGCCGCTTGTTGTTTCCAATTCATGACATGCGTTCGAGAGTGGTGGCGTTTAGTGGAAGGGTTTTGGGTGAAGGTGAGCCCAAATACTTGAACTCCCCCGAAACCCCGATCTTTCACAAGGGGCAGCTGCTCTACAACCTGCACCTCGCCAAGCACGGGATGCGCAAGGCGGAGCGGGCGATCCTGGTCGAGGGACAGTTCGACGTGCTGCGGCTCACGTTGGCGGGGCTCGAGGAGGTCGTCGCCCCGCTGGGCACGGGCCTGACCG
>QHUE01000358.1:0-1055 GCA_003221825.1 Gemmatimonadota bacterium | reverse complement strand
TGTGCTGCTGCGCCACAAGCTGCGCGTCAGCGTCGCCTCGCTGCCGGAAGGCGAAGATCCCGATACGCTCGTCCAGAACAAAGGTGCCGAGGCGCTCGAGCAGGCGCTCAAGGACTCTGTGGATGTCCTCGAGCGCAAGATTCAAATCCTGGATCGCAAGGGATTCTTTGGAGGCTTGCCAGGAAGACGGAGAGCGTTGGACAGGCTCTTGCCCACGATCAGAGCGGCAGCAGATCCGATCACGCGCGATCTCTACATCTCACGCGTTGCCGAGGTGGCGGGAATCAGGAAAGATGTGTTGCAACGGGAAGTGGATCCGAGGGAGCAAGCTACCGCCCCCTACCGCCCCCTACCGCCAGTTACCGCCCTGCCATCCAACGCGGAAAAATCTCTCCTGCTGCTGATGATGGCGGGCGAACCGTGGCGGTCGCGGGTCGTGGAGGCGGTGGATGGCGAGGAGTTCGAGTTCGAGCCGTACCGCTCGATCTTCGAGGCCCTCGCCGATGACGCCCCCGATCGGCTCGATGAAGCAGCGGCCCGCGCCTACGAGTCCCTGCAAGCCGAAGGGCTGGGCACCGATCAGCCCGACGTTGTATTCGAGCGCTCCGTCAATCGACTCGAGGCGCGTCGCCTCGATCGGGAAATCGAGCGCATCAATCGCGCACTCCCCTTCGCCAGCGATGACGAGAAAGCGAAACTCGCGCATGAGAAGCAGCGACTCGCCGCCGAGCGCAATGCCAAGCGGCCGACCTATGGAATCATTCAGTCTGCAAGGAGGAAGGGTGCACCCGGATCTTGAGGCGTTGTTGACGTTGCAGGACAAAGACGTCGCGCTCATCAACTGCGACGCGCGGCTGAAGGCGCTGGAGCCGGAGGTACAGACGCTGGACGAGCAGATCGCCGCGGCCGAACGCGTGGTCGAGCAGGCGCGCGCCAGCATTCAAGCGGCGCTCAACCGGCGGGACGGGCTGGAAGGGAAGATCCAAAGTTATCGGACGATGCAGGAGCAGCGCCGCCAGAAGCTCGAATGGGTGCGCGGCGCCAAGGAAGCGTCG
>QHUE01000062.1 GCA_003221825.1 Gemmatimonadota bacterium | reverse complement strand
CACGACGACGGCGCAGATCGCGAAGAAGGCGGGCATCGCCGAGGGGACGATCTACCGCCACTTCGCGAGCAAGCAGCAGCTCGTGAACGAGCTGTACCGCGCCGCGCAGCGCTGGGCGGCCCAGGTCGTCCAGGAACGGGCGCGCGATCCCGAAGCGAGAACCGCCCGGGCGCAGCTGACGGCCGTCGCGCACGGGCTGATTGAAGGCGCGGCACTAGACACCGCGGTCGTCAAGCTGGGGTTGCTCGAGCGTCTTGAGGGCGTGCTCGATGACGAAAGCCGGAAGACCGAGCGCGAATTTCGCTTAGCGCTCGAGCGGATGGTTGCCGAGGGGAAGGCTCAGGGGACGGTACGAACGGGCGCGGTCGAGATTTGGGCGGGGGTTTGGCTCGCGACGATCAGCTACGCGTTGGAAAGGGTCGTGGCGGGTGAATGGAAGCCAGGAGATACCGCTGTGCGGCTAGTGATCGAAGCCGGATGGAAAGCTATCAGCGCGTGAGAAATGGGGCCCAGAGTAGGGGCGCAGCATGCTGCGCCCCTACCTGCGCCACAGGATCACCCCCGTCGTAATTCAAACAACGCGATTTCCGACGGGACAAAAACCCGCAACGGCACTCCTACGACGCCAATCCCACGGCTCACATACAGCTGGCTCGTCCCCTGCACGAAGTGCCCCATCACGTATTTGGTGATCAGCCGCCCCGGTGACCATCCAACGACGGGCAGGTAGAACTGGCCGCCGTGGATGTGGCCGGCGAGTGTAAGCGGAATCGCGCGCGGCGCGGCGCCGTCGAACGCGCCGGGCCGGTGCGCGAGCAAGATGCGGAACGCATCCTTGGATGGCGGTGTGACGCGCAGCGCCTCGTCGAGATCCGTGTCCTGAGGATCGTCGGCGCGCCAGTTCCGCGGGTCGTCGATCCCGATGAGCGCGAGCGCCGCCCCACCGTGCTCGATCACGTGGACGCCGTTCTTCACGAACACCTGCCCCGCATCCTGCACGCCGCGTATGACCGCATCCTGGCCCGTGTAGCGGTCGTGGTTCCCGAGGACGGTCACCACGCCGAGCGGTGCGCGGAGATCGCGGAAGGCCCGCACATAGTCCGGAATGAAGGATTGGGAGATGTCGATCATGTCTCCCGTCTGCACGATGAGATCGGCGCCCAGCGCGTTCGTCTGCTCGACGATTTCGCGCATTTTCGCTTCGGACATATGGATGCCGGCGTGCACATCCGAGAGGTGCGCAATGCGGAGTCCATTCAGCCCCGGCGGCAGATCGGGGAATACCAGGGTGCGGCGCGTAATCGAGGGCAATCGCTCGGCGCTCCAGATGCCGTAGGCGGAAAGGCCAATGCCCGCGGCAGCGTAGGTATAGGTGGCGCGCGCAAGGAATTGGCGACGGGACATGGCGGTTGGGCGGTTGAGCGGTTCGGCGGTTGGAGGACCGCGCAGCTTGCGAACCGCCCAACCGCCGAACCGCCCAACCGCCTTCCCCAGGATGTACACCGCCACCAGCCCACAGAATATCCAGCCCAGCAGCTGCCACGCGATCCACGGCGCGATATAGGGAACGCGACTGATGCCCCACAGGCTGCCGGAAAACATCCGCACGGCAACGATGCCCCAGGGGATGTTGAAGACGACAAAGAGGAGCGTGAGCCAGCGGCGCGCGGACAGCGGCAGGCGTTCGCGCAGGTAGAGGTACAGCAGCAGTTGGGGCGATGCGAACAGCAACAGATAAATTAGGGCCATGCGATCCCGTACGCCGTGGTGGTCAGCGTGGTTCCCCGTGCTCGTCGTCGCGCCGCTCGCAGCGCAGCGCGCGACGCCCGTCGAACGACAGCTCGTCGCCGCCGGCGTGTGGGCGGAAGCGCGCTACAACTATGCCTACTGGGACGCGGTGCGTGCGAATTGGGACTCCGCGTTCGCCGCCACCGTCACCTATGCGGGCGAGCGGCCCGCGCCGACCGACCTTCAATTCTATCACCGGCTGCGGCGCTGGGGCGCGCTGCTGAACGACGGCCAGCTCGAGATCCTGCCGCCCTCGGGGCTAGCGAACCGCGTCGCGCGCCCCCCGCTGGCCCTGCGCAGCATCGAACGCCGGCCGTTCATCATGGATTACGCTACCAACGACGAGATGCGCGTCGCCCGGCCCGAGCGCCTGGCGGAAATCCTCGCCGTCCAGGGCATCCCCGCGGCGGACTGGATTCGCGATTCGGTCCTGCCCGATGTGACGGCAGCGAACGAGGCGAGCCGCTGGGAGCGCGCGGTTGCCCAGATGCTCGACGGTGAGCGCGGCACCGCGTTGCATCTGCTGCTGCGGCTGCCGGGCGGCGCGGAGCGCGGCGCGAGCGTCACCCGCAGCGTCCCGCTGACGGCGCGCTGGCCGCTCGAGCACGCCGCGCTCGAAGCGGATACGCTCCCTGATGGTGCGATCTGGATGCGCGTGAACTCCTTCGCCGACCCCGATATCCTCGAGCTGTTTGACCGAGCGTTGGGGGACGCCGCCCGCGAGGGACCGCGGCATCGCGGCTTGATCCTCGATTTGCGGGAGACGGTGCCGGCGGCGGATACCAAGGGCGCTGCCTACGCGATTTTGTCCCGCCTCGTCGAGCGCCCCGTCCTCACGGCGCGCCGGCGCACGCCGGTGTATCGCCCCCTCGCCGACTCGGCCGCGTGGTTGAGCACGCCCGCTGATACGATCTGGCCGCCGGTCCGCCGCGAGCGGCTCGCCTACACGGGCCCCGTGGCGGTGCTCATCTCGCCGCGCACGAGCGGCCCCGCCGAGGATTTTCTCGTGGCCTTCCTGTCGGGGAGCCGCGGGGCGGTCATCGGGGAATCGTCAGCGGGCAGCACGGGGAAGACGGCGGTGCTGTGGCTGGCCGGCGGATGGAAGCTCCGCGTGACTGTGACGCGCGACGCATTTCCCGACGGCCGGGAGTTCATGCGGACGGGGATCGCTCCGCAATTCCCCGTGGACGTCCGGGCCCAAGACGTGCTGGCCGGACGGGACGCCGCGCTCGACCGCGCGCGCGCCTATCTCGCCGAAACAGCGCGGCGCTAGCTCTTCAGCTGCGCGCGGAAGAACCGGATGACGGCGTTCCACGCGCTGTCGGCGACTTCCGGCTTTTCCCGCGTGCGCAGGAAGCCGTGCCCGACACCGGGATACACCGTGTACGGATAGTCTTTCCCCGCGGCCCGCATGGCGGCCGCCGCGTCGGGCAGGCCCGCGTCGATACGCGCGTCGTTCTCCGCGTACACGCCGAGGCCTTTCGCGCGGATCTTGGCCATATCGGCCGGATTGGGGCTCGGGCCGTAACACACCACGAATGCCTTCAGCTCAGGCGAATTAGTCGCGTACCGGAAGCTCTGTCCCCCGCCCCAGCAGAAACCAATGATGCCGACGTCGTTGGCGCGCGCGGCCTTCACGGTCTTGAGATAGGCGCGCGTGGCATCGAGATCGGCGGTGACGGTATCAGCGTTCAGGGTCGCGATCAGCTTGCGGGCCGAGTCCGGCGTCGCCGGCGTGCCGCCGCGGCGCGACAACAGATCCGGCGCGATGGCGACGAAGCCGTCTTTCGCGAGCTGCTCGGTGGTTTGCCGGATGAAATCCGACATGCCGAAGATCTCGTGGATCACGATCACGGCGGGCGCGGGTTGCGGCCGCTCCGGGTAGGCGATGTAGGCCGTCACCGTGTCTTTGCCGCTGAGGAACTTGACGTATTCGGAATGAATGTCGGGCGGCGAGAGGCGGCGGAGGGCGGCGGAGGGCGGCAAATTCATCGCCGCGGTCGCTAGAATCCCCACGCCGGCCACTACCACAGCCTTTGCCGCCATTCGCCGCCTCTCGCCGCCCTTCGCCGCCGTATTACCGTCCATAACTCACCCTCCAGATTTTGCCGCCGTAGTCATCGCTCACCAGGAGCGATCCGTCCGGCAGTACGAGTAGACCAACCGGCCGTCCCCAGCGTGAGCCGTCGGGACGCTGCCAGCCAACGATGAAATCCTCCACACCGACCGCCCGATGCCCGCTGCTGTCGACTTGCACGCGCACGACCTTGGCGCCCGTCGGGACCGAGCGGTTCCATGAACCGTGCAACGTGACGAAGGCGTCGCCGTTGTACTCGCGCGGAAACTGCGCGCCGGTATAGAACGCGAGGCCGAGCGGCGCCGAGTGCGCCTGGACGGTGATCGCCGGCGGCTCGACGTTCGAGCAGTCCGCCGAGCCGTACTCCGGATTGGGCTTGCCGGGGAGATAGCATTGGGGCCAGCCGTAGTTGCGGCCGTCCTTGATGATGTTGATGTGCTCGGGCGGCACGTCATCGCCGAGATTGTCGCGGTCATTGTTGCCGCCCCAGAGCTCGCCGGTCGTAGGATTGAATGCCAGACCCACGGTGTTGCGCAGCCCGCGGGCGAAGATGCGCCCGGCGGAGCCGTCACGATTGAACTGGGTCACGGCCGCGCGCATGGAATCGCGCTCATCGCATAGGTTGCAGGACGATCCGACGGCGAGATACAGCTTGCCGTCGGGTCCAAAGAGAATCGTGCGCGTCGAATGACCACCGCCGGGCACCTTCGGCACGATCGTCACCGGCGCTGTGCCGCCCGGATCGAACCGCTTCACATCCTGCTCTTCGGCGACGTACATCGTGTCGCCGCGGAACGCGATGCCGAACGGCCCCTTCAAGCCGCTCGCCACGGTGACCGCGCCGGCAGCGACGCCAGCATGATTCGCCTCGGTCAGCTTCACGATGAGACCCGACCCCGGCTGTGACGCGTACACCGCGTTGCCCGGCCCCAGCGCCAGATAGCGAACGCCTTGGAGGTTCTCGGCGTAGACCGCGATCTTGAAGCCCGGCGGTACGCGGAGCGTGTCGTCGCTCCGCCGCTGTCCGCCCGCGGCGGGCGCAGGTCCACGGCACGCGACGGCGATGAGGGCGACCAAGAACACTGCCTGGCGCATTTGACTACCTCCGACCGATGGCGGTGACGCGCAGCAGCAATTTGCCGTCGGGGTCCACGCGGACCTCGGCGGGCGCGAACGGCAGATCGACGCGGACCGACGTCTCGCGGTTGTCACCGCTCACGGCGACATCGCGTCGCACAGTGGCGCCGTTCGCAACCCGGAACTCGAGCGTGAGCGCGGGGAGCCGGAACAGACCCCACTCAGGCTTTTGGCGCTGGGTGATACCCAGAACCACTTTTCTCGCTCCGGCGTCGTATTGCCAGGTCACGTCGAGCTGTGGATACCCCGGTTGGTACAGCCATTGGTGGAAGAACCAACCAAGATTCGTTCTGGCTTCCTTCTCTATTACGCGTTGGAAGTCTTCACTCGTTGCGGTCGAATCGCGGTAGGTCGTGTAGTACGTGCGCAGCCCGCGAAAGAATGCTGAATCGCCGATCGTGCCGCGGAGCATGTGTAGCACCCATGCACCCTTGGGATAGCTGTTCGCGTTCAGGAGTTTGATCGGATCGGCCGCATACCCCGAATCCACGATCGGCCGGTCGGTGACGACGGATTTGAAGTACGCAGCGGCGTTCGCACGCATGCTATTCACCAGCACGCTGTCTCCATCCAACGCCGCGCCAATCACGCCATCGAAATAGGTGGCGAATCCCTCTGAGAGCCAGAGATGCGGCCAGTCGCGCTCCGTGACCGCGTCGCCGAACCACTGGTGCGCGGTCTCGTGTCGGACGACGCCCTCGCCCATTCGGCGCTCGACGTACGGCTTCTCGGCGTAGAAGATGGCGCTCGAGTTCTCCATCCCGCCGAATTTCGTGGAGGATTCGACGTGCTTGAGATTCTCATACGGGAACGGGCCAATGAGGCGCTGCATGACCTCGACGATCTCAGTCGCACGGCGGAACGGGACGGAG
>QHUE01000061.1 GCA_003221825.1 Gemmatimonadota bacterium | reverse complement strand
GAGGGCAGCGACCTTGCTCCGCGAGAGTCCCGCGGTGCGAAGCCTTCTGGCTGAGAGTGCGAGGACGGCGTCGGGCGAGAGATCTCCGTCGAACAGGGCGACAAATCGTCGGTGGATGGCGGCCGCCGCGGCTCCGGCAAGCTGCTGATAGAGGATGCTCTCGGCGAGGGCGGCAAAGTGCGGGGTGTCGGGTCTCGGGAGGCGGAAGGGCGCATTTCGGTCTATCAGCTTCGCCATGACCCGATCACGGCGCGCCACTTCTGCAACCGCTGTGGAAAAGGTGTTCACCAAGTCGGGTAACGCTACTCACGAGGGATTGGTTGCATGATGGAGTACCGAATCGAACCGCGCGCCACTAAGTTAGGAACCGTCGCCACCGTAGCTCAGTGGTAGAGCTCTCGATTCGTAATCCTGCACGGCCAGCGCTCTTCAGCGCTGGCCGTTGTGTTTTCGAGGAGTTGCGCGAACCGAGACGACTGGCGCTCGCCAGAAACGCACGCGTTGTCACCACCGTTGGCACCACCGGGGCAGTGCTGTGCTACAGCACAAAGGGCTTCCCCATCCACAGACCTTACATGAATCAAGCGACCTGGAGTTTTTAGCAAGCCCATCCGTCGCTACCTCTGCTATCGCGCTATCTCACAATTGTTCGTACGTACAACCATGCTCCTGCGCGAGTCCGAGGGCCATCGTGTGCGCCGGGACGAGCCGCACACCGGGGTTCAACCCCGTGATCAGCTCCGCGCGCACCGGCTCCGGGGCTTGACCGGTGTCGGACACGTGGGATCTTACGTGGCTGGACCACCTCAAAGGTCGTCACAAACAGGTATTTGCCGTCGGCGTCCTGCGCGATCACTTGCCGCTGCTCGTCGTCGTCAACTATCTCGACGCGCATCGCGAGGTGTACGGGTTGGCCTATCCCGACATCAACACGGTGGTCGGCATCGCCCGGCAAGGGTTCCCGATCAACATGCAGGACGCGCTGTGGGCGAAGTATGAGCTCGGTCGGCGCTGGGAGCTGAAGGACCCGGCCACGGGCGACTGGGCCCGGCGCAACATCTACTTCGATGCTATGCCGGCCCCCCCGGGCAAGGTCGTCGGCGTGAAGACGCTGCAGGCCCGCGGTTCGGTTTTCTGGCAATGCAACAACGCGCTCAATGCAATCGTGCGCGAGTGAGGAGCCACGGCCCGCTCGGAAGATACGAGCGGCGGGCCCGGGGACACTACCCCGGACCCGCCGCGCCGACGAGAACGTTACAAGCTGCGGAGGAACGCGAGCAACGCGAAGCGGTCGAACAGCCCCAGTCGCAAGAAACGATTGCGCGCTGCCGCCCCTTGCCCGGCGTGGAGCTTGATCGCCGCGGCGATGGTCGTCGCCCGGCCGTCGTGCAACAGCAGCGAGCGCGTGCGGAGTGACCTCAGCTCCGTGACGCTCTGCAGCGTTACCTGGCCGAGCGTCCGCCGAGCAGGCTGGGAGGAAGGAAACATCCGCTCCAAGATGTTTCGGCACACCTACTGCGCCACTCGGCTACAGACGCTCGATGCTGGGGCGCCGGTCAGCACGTACACGGTCGCGCGGGAAATGGGTCACGGCGGCGAGTCGATGGTCCGCAGGGTTTACGGGCACCTCGGCCAGGTCCGGCATCGCTCTGAGGCCGTGGAGTACCGTGTCGAACAGCACGTTGCTAAGTTAGGGACTCGGTTGGAGGGGCTCCGTGCGCTCGGTTTTGGCACCACCATTGGCACCACGGCGTAGACCTCTCGACCGATGCAGTAACTCGTTACAGCAACACATCGCCACCGTAGCTCAGTGGTAGAGCTCTCGATTCGTAATCGAGCGGTCGTCGGTTCAAATCCGACCGGTGGCTCTGGGGGGGGTCCATGCGAATCCGTGACCTGTGGGTAACCGGGTCGCTCACGGTTGTGCTAGGACTCGGTGCGTGCAGCGACGCAACCGACCCGCAGCGATCGAACGCCATCCCCAACACTCCCCTTTTCTCGTCCGTCGCCGACGTCGACCCTGACCCCGACGCTCCGCCGATGGGCATCGGCGGCTCAGTAACCATCACGGCGTCCGGGAGCGTCTTGCCCGACGTCCCGCTGCAAGCCTCAGGTCTCACGCTCCCACCCGGCATTCCTGTGAAGGTGACAGTGACCGGGCAAATCACGCGCACGCAAACCGACGGCCTGAAGTTTTTCTGCTCGTTTTTCGTGGACCTGTGTGCCGATTTCGCGTTCTACCTGGGCGAGGATCCGGTGCCTCCGTCCGGCGTACCGGTGATCGATGCGGCCGTTGCGTTCGCCTCCTGGGACGGCGGCGAGAGTCAGCGCGCGCCGGAGTCGGGCGCGATCCTCACTGGTCTGAGTGGGTCTGAGCTCTGGGTGGGCCGCTCGCAGTTCTTCTGCGAGTTCAGCTGGGACTTCGGCAGCGGTCCGTGCTTCACGTTCGGCGGTAGCTATACCTACACGGTGCACGCGGACAGCGGGGACGAGTCCGCACATCTCGTTCTGAACGTCACGGCGCAGTCACTCGGGTCCGCGGGTGGCACAGCGGATCTGGAGGTTGAAACGACGGACGGATCGCCTGCCGCGGACGTGCGCTGGTACTTCGTGCCGGACGGCGGCGGGGTGATTGATGGCGGGGAACCGCCGGTGGTCGCGGCCGCGCGCGTCTCCAGCCAGGCGGCGGGCGAACCTCGAATCCGCATCGTAGGTGGCAGCCGCGAGAAGCCCGCCGCTCCCATTGCCGCGCCGCGCATCGCCGCGGCTGCGGCTACCTGGACGTCGCTGTCTTCCTGCGATGGCGAAATCACCTGTCACGCGACCATTGCCGTATCCGAGGGCACGTTCGTTGCGACGGCACTCGTGCATGACACGCCGAGGGCGGCGGAACGTCGCGTGTCTGGCTCGGGCGGAGGTGGGGCGGCGACGCTGCGTCTGGAATGCACACCTGAACAGGTCCAGCGCGGTCAATCCGCGAGATGTACGGCGTCGGCTGATCCGTCGAGCGCTACTTTAGTCGTGCAGGGGTGGCGCTTCGCTCCCGACGATGCCCGTCTCCGGCCGTTTTCTCGAAGCTCGGGCGAGGACCAGGTGACATGGGCCGGCACGATGGCGACCAGTGGCACGGTGACGGTGAATGGCACGGTCAACGGCCAACCGGGGGAAGGCACGGCGCACATCGCCGTGACGGATCGCCCGCCATTGACGGTGAATTTCGAACCTCCCCCGGTGAGCGACGATGCCGACATGTCCGAGCGTCCGTACCAGGTCCCCGGCCAGCGCGGACTCTTCCACATCGGCCACATTCACGCGGCCGCTCATTTCCTGCGGTTCCCGGACAGGCTGAACGTCATCAACGAAGGCCCGAACGGCGGACTCGGCTATTACACGGCGAATCCGTACGATCCCAGCTGGGAGATTCACATCAACCTGTCGCAGCTGCAGTCGAACAGCGAGTTGGCGCGCTTGCAGCCGGACAATCCGAATGTGATCTCAACCACGGTGACGTGCCGGGGCTCACAGCTATCTAGCCTGGTAGGGACGATCGAGCTGCACGAGGGTAAGACCATGCATCCGAAATCACACGCTGGACGATACGCGGCCAGGTTCAACGAGCTGGCGGGCCCCGTGATCGAGCGATTGGTGATTCAGGACAATCCCGATGCGGAGACGACGGCCGCGCTCGAGCCGGTAATCGCGGCGGCAAACAGAGAATCCGACAAAGCGGACGACGAACGCTTCAGTCTGATACCGTGCACGCTCGTCCTGTTTCCGGCGCCGGCCGCTCCGAGGTAACGTATGCGCGTGATCCGAGAAATGTCCTTCACCGCGGTCGTGCTGAGTGCGGCGCTCTTCGCCGCGCCTGGCGCGTTGTCGGCCCAGACACACGCGGACAGCGTCAAGCTGCGCAACGACTGCCGGCTCGCCGTGCAAGTGTTGACCGCGGGTGTGCCGGGGCCGCAGCGCACGGAGGCGCTGAACACCATCGGCCTGTGCGGCGCCGAGGGGGTTCCGGCGTTAGTGAAGGTGTGGTCGGCGGCGGGAGACGATCGTGCCGAGCTCGGTTTGCTGGTTACCGCCACGCGCGGGTTCGTGACGCCGGAGCTGGTCTCCGCTCTCTTCACGACGCTGGAACAGCGAGGGCGCAGCCTCAACGCGCGCGTCGCCGCGCTACTCGTTTTGCTCACATACGCCGATCCAGCCGTCGTCCCGGGCTTCGATGACTTCGTGGGGGATTCGAGCGAGCTGCTCGTGCACCACTACGGCGCGATCGATCACCCCGCTCCGGTCGTCGGCCGGGAACGTCTGACCGAGTCGCTCGCGAACCGGTTACGGTCTACGCTCCAACCGATCGCCGCCACGGACGGCGACGCCCGCATGCGCATCGCGGCGCGCGTAGCGTTGAAAAACCCGCCGCTCGCGCCCTGAACCGCCCCAAGGTGGTGGAGGGCGCGTAGTCGGTCCTCTCGTTCTTTCCTGTCGAGTTGGCGAAGTCTCGATACACGGTTGAATCCGCTTCTCGAGCTCGAGCAACACGGCGTTGATGTACCTCACTTGACAACCGCGGGCAACTGTGGAGATTAGGCTCGTACACATGAGCCAACTCGCGTTCCTGCTGCTTACTCTGGTCCTGCTGCTGAGCCTTACGCTCGGCAGGGGGGTCGCGGCGCGCGCGGAGGTAAGAGTCTAGAAGTCGCACGAAAGTAGGACGAAGCAGCACCGGCGCCGCGAACCCCTTCGGGTTCGCGGTCTTTTTTTTACCGCGGAGGAAAACCATGGCCAGGGATGTCATCATCTTCGATACCACGCTGCGGGACGGCGAGCAGGCGCCCGGGAACGCGATGTCACCGGAAGCCAAACTGCGACTGGCCCGCCAACTCGACACGCTGGGCGTGGACGTCATCGAAGCCGGCTTCCCGGCCGCGTCGCAAGGCGACCTGCGCGGCGTGCAGCAGGTCGCGGAGGCCGTGCGGCGTCCGATCATCGCCGCGCTGGCGCGGTGTCACGACGGCGATATCGATGCCGCGGCGGCAGCGCTGCAACCGGCGCACCGCAAGCGCATCCACGTCTTCATCGCGACCTCCGATCTCCACCTCGAGCAGAAGCTGCGCATCGATCGCCCGACCTGCGTCGCACGGGTGCGCGCCGCGGTCCGGCGCGCCCGCGGCTACACCGCCGACGTGGAATTCTCGGCGGAAGACGCGACGCGCAGCGACCTCGACTTCCTGTGTCGCGTCGTCCTCGTCGCCATCACCGAAGGCGCGACGACGATCAACCTGCCGGATACCGTCGGGTACACGACGCCCGCCGAGTACGCGTCGCTGTTCCGCTCGGTGCGCGAGCGCGTGCCCGAGGCAGCGGCGGTGGTGCTGAGCGCGCATTGCCACGACGACCTCGGCCTCGCCGTCGCCAACTCGCTCGCCGCGATCGAGGCCGGCGCCGGGCAGGTCGAATGCACGGTGAACGGCATCGGGGAGCGGGCGGGCAATGCCGCGCTCGAGGAGATCGTCATGGCGGGACGCGTACGGCCGCAAGTCGTCGGGTTCCAGTGCCGCGTCAATCCGCGCGAGATCGTGCGCACGAGCCGGCTGCTGTCGCACGAGATCGGCGTGTTCCCGCAGCCGAACAAGGCGATCGTCGGCCGCAACGCCTTTGCGCACGAAGCGGGGATCCACCAGCACGGCGTGCTGCAAAACGGCCTGACCTACGAAATCATCGCCCCCGAAACGGTGGGGGCGGGCGGATCGAGCATCGTGCTGGGCAAACACTCGGGCCGCCATGCGCTCGAACGGCGCTATCGCGAGCTCGGCTACGAGCCCGACGCCGCGACGCTCGAACAGCTGTATCAGGCGTTCACGGCGCTGGCCGACAAGAAGCGGCAGATC
>QHUE01000060.1 GCA_003221825.1 Gemmatimonadota bacterium | reverse complement strand
AGTACCAGGCGATGCGCGAGGTCTCCCGCACCGGCGACCACGTGCCTTCCATACCTGCTGGAATGAGCGGCTTCCAGAGATTGAACATGTCCGAAGGCAATGCGGCGCGGAGCTCGTGCCAGCCGCCGAGCCGCGCCAGGCCGAACACGGTGATCAGCACGGATCCTATGATGAGAATGATGGTTTGCGCTGCGTCGGTATAGGCCACGCCTCGCATGCCGCCCGCGATGGTGTAGATCCCCGTCAGGGCAACCACGGCTACCGAGCCGACCCAGAACGCGCTGAGCGTCGCGCCGAAGAGGCGCAGATGAGCCTCTGGCAGCAGCGTGGCGAAAACGACGCCTCCGGCGAAGATCCCGACCGCGAACTTGGTGAGGACGTACGCCACGAGCGAAATGATCGACAGGACCCAGCGCGCCCCCGGCGAGAACCGCCGCTCGAGGAACTCGGGCATCGTGTACACCATCGAGCGCATGTAGAAGGGCACGAACACCCAGGCGAGCACGAGCAGGCACCAGGCGTGCAGCTCGTAATGCGCGAGCGCCACGCCGCTGGTCGCCCCGGCGCCGGCGAGGCCCACCAGATGCTCCGAGCCGATGTTCGATGCAAAGATGGACGCGCCGACGATGAACCAGCCGAGGTTGCGGCTCGCCAGGAAGTAGTCGGCGGCCGTATCCTTACTGCGGCGGATCACCCGCCAGGTGATCCCGAGCAGCAGGCCGAAATACAGGCCGATGAAGAGCCAATCGAGGCCAGACATTGCGAGCCCAGACTACACCTCACCGAACGAGTGTCAAGAAAGCCCATAAGGAGGTGCCCTATGACGCTGTCTCGCCGTAACGCCCTGAAGCTCGGTCTCGGCGCCGGGGCGTCGGCACTCTTCGGCCGGCCCGCACTCGGTGAGGCGGTCGCCACCGCTCCGCATCCGGCGGGTGAAGCGGGCACGGTCCGCGCCCGGCCATTACCCCTGTCGGCGGTGCGGCTTACGGGCGGGCCGCTGAAGCACGCGCAGGAGCTGATGGCGAGCTACCTGCTGCGGCTCGATCCGGACCGGATGCTCGCCTACTACCGTGAACGCGCGGGACTCCCGCGCAAAGCTGAACCGTACGACGGCTGGGACGGCGGTGGCCGCAATCTCACCGGCCACATCGCGGGCCATCACCTCTCGGCAGTGAGTCTCATGTTCGCGGCGACGGGCGACGCGCGCTTCAAGACCAGAGCCGATTACATCGTAGGGGAGCTGAAGGAGGTCCAGGACAAGCACGGCGACGGCTACCTGAGCGCGCTCGAGGGCGGGCGCGAGGCATTCGCGCGCCTCGCGAAGGGCGAGATCCGCTCGGCGGCCTTCGACCTCAACGGCCTGTGGTCGCCCTGGTACACGCTGCACAAAACGTATGCGGGGCTGCGGGACGCCTACCGCCACACCGGCAACCACATGGCACTCGAGGTGGAAACGAAGTTCGCGGCGTGGGCCGAGGGGATTCTCTCGCGGCTCAACGACGAGCAGCTCCAGCACATGATGAACACCGAGTTCGGCGGGATGAACGAGGTGCTCGTGGACCTCTACGCCGACACGGGGGACGCCCGCTGGCTCAAGCTGTCGTACGCGTTCGAGCACCGCGCGTTCATCACGCCGCTCGAGCGCCACCAGGACGATCTCTCGGGCAAGCACGGCAACACTCAGGTGCCGAAGCTCATTGGATCGGCCGAGCGCTATCGCTCCACCGGCCAGCCCGCCGATCTCCTCGCCGCCGCGTTCTTCTGGGATCGCGTGACCCAACACCACAGTTTTTCCAGCGGCGGCCACGGCACGGACGAGTACTTCGGGCCTCCCGACCGCCTGAACGACCGCGTGGACGGGCGCACGTGCGAGACGTGCAACACCTACAACATGCTGAAGCTCACGCGGACGCTGTTCTCGTTCCAGCCGGACGCTCACTACGCCGATTACCACGAGCGTGCGCTGTTCAACCACATCCTCGCGTCCATAGACCCCGTGGACGGACGCGTGTGCTATATGGTCCCGGTCGGCCGCGGCGTGACGCACGAGTATCAGGATATGGATCACAGCTTCACGTGCGACGTCGGGACCGGCATGGAGAGTCCTGGATACCACGGCCTGGGCCTGTACTACGAAGCGGGCGACCGGCTGTGGGTGAATCTGTTCGCGCCCTCGACGGCGGAGTGGAGCGCCGCGGGCGTACGGCTTACGATGGACACCGATTTCCCGGACGGGGAGCGCGCGAAGCTGACGTTCACGCTCAAGTCGCCCAAGTCGTTCACGATGGCTATGCGCCGCCCCTATTGGGTGACGGACGACTACCGGGTCACTGTGAACGGCACGGTAGTCGAGCAGCCGGCGACCGCTGCGAGCGACAGCGGCCAGCCGCGCCGCGGGTCGTACGAGTGGCCCTTCCCCGCGGGCTCCTACGTCGAGATTGCGCGGACATGGAAGAGCGGCGACGTCGTCGAGGTTACGCTGCCCAAGTCGCTACGCCTCGAGCCGCTGCCCGACAATCCCAAGCGCGCGTCCATCATGTGGGGGCCACTGGTCCTCGCGGGCGATATCGGGCCGGAGCGCCGGCGCGGCCAAGTGGAAGGCGAGGCTCTCGAGCCGCCGCCCACGGTTCCCGTGTTCGTCACGGAGAGCGCGTCGGTGGCGGATTGGGTCAAGCCGGCTGACGAGCCGGGAAACTTCACGACAAATGCCGGCCGGGAGCCCGACGGCACGGGACGCGCGCGGACCGTGAGCCTGATGTCGTTCTACCGCTTGCACCGGCGCACGTACTCGACCTACTGGGATCTCTTCACCCCGGCGGAGTGGGAAGTCCAGAAGGCGGCCTACACCGCGGAGGCGGAGCGGCTGCGACGCCTCGAGGCCGCGACGCTCGCGTGGCTCCAGCCAGGCGAAACCGTGTTCGAGCGCCAGTTCAATTATCAGGCGGGGGACAACGCCTTCCCGCAGCGCATCCTCGGCCGCCCCGGCCGCTACGGTACGACGTGGTTCTCGTACGATCTGCCGGTCGAGCCCGTTCACCCGATGACGCTGATCGCGACCTACTACTCCGGGGACCGGCGCGGTACACCCGCGGACTTCGCGATTCTCGTAGATCGCACGCAAGTCGGAACCCAACAGGTCGCGTTCGCCGACCCCCCGCGCTTCTACGACGTCGAGTACCCCGTCCCCACGGCGCTCGTGCGGGGCAAGAGCAAGGTCACCGTGCGGTTCGAAACAAAGACGGGCGGCAAGATCGCCACGGTGTTCGGTTTGCGGATGATTCGAGGAGACGCCCCGCGCTGATCAGGCCGGCGCCCAGGCCTTCGCTTTCGCAATCACCGCGGCCATCTGGTCGCGGTATTTGGTGAAGGTGTCGTCCACCACCATCAGGGTCGGGATCAGCCCTTCACGCTGTGACAAGCCCAGGCTCTCCGCATTCCAGCGCCCGAACCCCGACTCGTGCACACCGCTCGAGCCGCGGACTGGCGCCGGAGCCGACAGGTGCGAGAAGAAGCGGGCGTACGGCACGCCGTGCGGCGAGTACACGTGGTAGAGCGGGATGAACTCGAGTAGCGCGTCGTAGAGGAACTCGCCACAGCACAACACCTGCGGGTATTTCTGGCGCAGGTCCGCGACGAGGCGGCGGGCACCGTCGTGCATGTCGCCGCGCGTGTTGTTCGTCCAGCCGCCGATGATGTCGAGGAAGTAGGCGTCCACGCCGTAGCGCTCGATGGCGTCGGCGATGCGGCCGGTGAGCCAGCGCCGCCACGACTCGACGCCCAGGTTCATGTACGCGAGCCACCCCTCCTGGTGGCGGTCGTTGTCCCAGTCCACCCAGTTCAGATCCATCGTGTCGCCGTCCACCTTGGCGGTCGCGGCATCGGCCATGGCCGCGAACGACGGCTGGTGGCGGTTCGCGGCATTGGCGCCGAACATCGGCATGATGCGGAAACCGAGTCGCTGCGCTTCCTTCACGAGGCGGCGGAATCCGGCTTCGCCCCCGAGCCGCTCCGCCGCGCGGTACTCGGGATAGTCCCAGTAGTAGCGGCCGTCCCACGCCGAGATGAACGCAAGCACTCGGTCGGCGGGAATCTGCGTCGCGATCCACTTCAGGATCTCGAGCATCCTGGCGTAATCGTTGAAGACGTAGCCCGTGTAGTGCATCCCGTGCAGCGTCACGACGAGCGCCGTGCGGCGCAGCCAGATGGGGACATCCGCACGGCTCTCCCAGGGCGGGAAGTGATAGGCACGCGCGAGGTGGGCGTAGTGCGGAGCGACCGCGGCGTTGAGCGTCGCCTCGCGCGCGATCCGCCAGGTAGGGACCTGGACCCGCGGCTGGTCGAGCCAGCCCTCGACCTCGTGCACCAGCTCGACGCGATAGCCCTGCGCCCCCGGCTGGAAGTAGAAGCGTTTGGTCCGTACGCGGTCGTCGAGCGAGGAGAGTGCGACGAAGTTTTGCTCGCCGCTCTGCACCACAGCGAGCGGCGTCCCCATGCCGCCGGCGCTGTTGCCGCCGAACAGATCGCCGCCACCGAAGGGGTAGCCCCAGAGGATCTCGTTGTCTTGCGGATCGAACGGCTCGCCGCCGCTCGAGAGCTTGCCGCGCGGGATACCGCGCACGACGGTCGTGACGGCCTTGATGGGCCGGTCCATTTCAACACTCACGTCGCACAGGATCGCGTTCCCCTCCGTTCGAAACCGGGCGGTGACGCGCCCGGGCGCGCGCTCCTGGCCGCCGGCCCACACGAGCCCGCCGGCGCTCAGCTCGAGGCCCCCCCCCGTGTCCGTCGCCTGCGCGGTCATCTGGCTCGCATCGAGGCCATACGCGTTCTCGCGCGTGAAGACGAGCACGCTGAACCGCATGCCGTTGAACTCGACCGACGGTTCGGGGAAATCGAAGCTGAACTTCTGGAATGCGCGCCCGCGCGGCGGCACGAAGACTTCGCTCGTGGATGTGAGCGGAAGCACGGGGGCGGTGGGGCGGGTGGGGACAGGAATCATCGCACCAGCGCCCGCCGCTCCGACGACCCTCAACCAGTCTCGACGCGAGAGAGGATTGCTCACCGTAACAGGCTCCTGTGGAACCGGCGATAGATAGGGTCGTACGCCCGGTGCATCTCCGGATTCGGCGGCGACAAGGCCTGACGCGTCAGCGTCCGTTGCGCGGCAGTCATGAGATCGGGGAACGCGCCCGTTCCGACGGCGGCCAGCAATGCCGCGCCGTACGCCCCGCCCTCCTCGCGGTTCACAGTGGTCACGGGAAGGCCGAAGATGTCGGCCTGCAGCTGCCTGATGAACGCGCTCTTCGCACCGCCGCCCGTCAGCAAGAGATGAGCCGGCGTGAGGCCGAGCTCCTTGAGAATCTCGAGTGAGTCACGCAGCGCAAAACATACGCCCTCGAGCACGGCCCGCGTCATGTGCGCGCGTGAGTGCGCGAGACTGAGTCCGGTAAACGCGGCCCGCAGCGACGCGTCCCGATGCGGCGTCCGCTCTCCCTGCAGGTAGGGAAGAAATGTCACGCCGTCTGCTCCAGCAGGGATTATGGCCGCTTCAGCGACGAGGCGCTCGTCGCGCTCATCCTCGGGCAGCTCGCGGGCGCATTGATCCCGAAACCACGCGAACGCGCCTCCAGCCGATAGCACGACCCCTATCACGTACCACACACCCGGCGCGACGTGGCAGAATGTGTGCGCTCGCAGCTTTGGGTCCACGCGTGGCTCTGCCGTGGGTGCCAACACCGTCCCGGATGTGCCCCAGCTCGATACCGCTTCACCGCGAGTGATCGCGCCCACGCCGGCGGCGCCGCACGCGTTATCGGC
>QHUE01000059.1 GCA_003221825.1 Gemmatimonadota bacterium | reverse complement strand
TGATGGACGAGTCCTTGGCGATGTACGTGTCGGTGGACGGTACGTACGCCTCGGGCTGGTAATAGTCGTAGTAGGAAATGAAGAACTCGACCGCGTTGGCCGGGAAGAACGCCTTGAGCTCACCGTAGAGCTGCGCGGCGAGGGTCTTGTTGTGCGACAACACCAGCGTCGGCTTTCCGAAGTCGGCGACGACATGGGCCATCGTCATCGTCTTCCCCGACCCGGTCACGCCGAGCAGGGTCTGGTATTTGTCGCCGCGGCGCAGCCCGGCGGAGAGCTCGCGAATGGCCCGCGGCTGATCACCCGCGGGCGGCGGGGCGTTCCCAAACTCAAAAGGCATAGAGGGGAAAGCTAACCGACGACGACTTCAGCGGGACCGCTCGAGTCCCGCCGCGCGATCTCCGTCACACCCTTCACCTTCCGCACCGCCTTCAAAACCTTGTGCAGGTGGATGTGATTCTCGACCTCGACCAGGATCGAGCCGAACACCACGCCGTCCTTGGACGCCAGCTCGGCGCTGCGGATGTTGGTGCCGGTGCCGCTGATCGCCTCGCAGATGTCGGCGTAGAGGCCCCGGCGGTCCTCGCCGCTCACGGCGAGCCGCACCTCGAACGTCTGACCCTCTACCTCGCGCCAGTCGATCTCGACGCGCCGCTCCGCCTCGCCGGACAGCGTGAGCAGGTTCGGGCAGTCGGTGCGATGCACGGAGATGCCCCGCCCCTGCGTCACGTATCCCACGACGGGATCGCCGGGCACCGGCTGGCAGCACTGGGCGTAGCGGACCATGAGTCCTTCGACGCCGTGAATCTTGATGCCCCGACCCAGCCGCAGCCGCTCGATGACCCGCCCAAGCGCCCCCGGCTTGGCGGGTTGGTGCTCCTCGCTCGGCAGATCGGGATACAACGCCTTCATGACCTGCCCGAGCTGCACGTCGCCGCGCCCGATCGCCGCCTCGACCTGCGCCGCGACACCGAGGGATAGCGTCTCCGCCGCCTGGGCGAGCTGCTCCGCGGTCGGCGGGTCGAGGCGCCGCCGCCGCACCTCGCGGCCCAGGATCTCGCGGCCGAGCGTCACGCTGCGCTCCTGCTCCTCCTGCTTGATCCACTGCCGGATCTTCTGGCGGGCGCGGCCGGTCTGGACATGCGCCAGCCAGTCGCGCGAGGGCTTGGCCTGCGCGCTCGTCAGGACCTCGATTGTGTCACCATTGCGCAGCGCCCGGTGCAGCGGCGCGATCCGGCCGTTCACGCGGGCGCCGTTGCAGTGCTGGCCGACCTCGGTGTGCACCATGAATGCGAAGTCGATCGGCGTCGCGCCCTTCGGCAGGCGTTTGACGTCCCCGCGCGGCGTGAACACGAAGATCTCATCCTGGTAGAGATCGATCTTGAGGAACTCGAGGAATTCCTCCGGGGTGTGCGCGTCCTGTTGCAGCTCGATGAGCTGCCGGAACCACGACAGGTGGTGATCGAGCTCGTCGGCGCTCTTGCCGTTTTCCTTGTACAGCCAGTGCGCCGCGATACCGTACTCTGCGGTGCGGTGCATGTCGCGGCTGCGGATCTGGATCTCGTACAGCTGCCCAGCCGGTCCGAAGACGGTCGTGTGCAGCGATTGATAGCCGTTCGACTTGGATCCCAGCGCGCCGCAGCTCGTCGGCCAGCGGGGCGCGCATCCGCTCGATGGTACGGTCGCGCTCCACTCGCCGCGCCTTCACCTGGCGCGCCAGCTGCTTGTAGTCGTCCGGCTCGAGGTACTTGAACGACAGGTCCTCGAGCTCCGCCTTCACGCCTGCCATGCCGAAGCGGTGTGCCAGCGGCGCGTACAATTCGCGCGTCTCCAGCGCGATGCGCTTGCGCTTCTCGGGAGGCAGCGGATCGAGCGTGCGCATGTTGTGCAGCCGGTCGGCGAGCTTGATGATGATCACGCGCGCGTCGCGTGCGACCGACATTAGCAGCTTGCGGTAATTCTCAGCCTGCTCTTCGGCGGTCGAGCGGAAGGTGAGGGTCGAGATCTTGGTGAGGCCGTCCACTAGGTCGGCGACTTCGTTCCCGAAGTCGCGGCGCAGCAGGTCCAGGGTGACGTCGGAGTCCTCGACCACGTCGTGCAGCAGCGCCGCGGCGATCGTCGTCGTGTCCATCTGCTGCTCGGCGAGAATCGTCGCGACGGCGACGCTGTGGGACACGAAATCGTCGCCCGAGAGGCGCTTCTGGCCCTGATGGGCCTGTGCGCTGATGCGGTAGGCCCGCGACAACACGTCGAGGTCGAGGCGGTCGCGCTGCGCGGCGACCGCCTTCGCCAGCTCCGGCGCGAGGATCGGCGCCGTACTCGTCACAGCAGTCCTGCCTCCGCGAAACTCACGTACCGCTCCCCTCCGGCTCCGCCCCCAATCACCACATGATCGTACACCGGCATGTCCAACACGCGCCCCGCATCGACCAGCTGGCGCGTGACCGCGCGATCGTCTGCCGAGGGCGTCGGGTCGCCACTCGGATGATTGTGCACCACGATGATCCCCGCCGCCGCCTCGGCAATCGCCGCCCGGAACACCTCTCGCGGGTGCACCAACGAGCTGTTCAGAATGCCCCGCGTGATGAGCAGGTCCGCCAGAATCTGGCTCTGGCTCCCCAGGGCGAGGACGTGGAACTCCTCGACCGCCAGGTCCCGCAGGCGCAGCCCATAGTAGCGTTGCACATCACCGGGCCCGCGAATCCGCTCGGGGGGCGGCTCCGCCTCCGCGCCGATCCGGCGTCCCAGCTCGATGGCGGCGGCCAAGCGGGCCGCTTTCGCCCGTCCGACCCCCGGGATGCGCGCCAATTCCGCCCACGGGCGGGTCGCGAGCCGCCGTAATGACCCATCGCCGCGCGCCAAGATTGCGCCGGCCACGGCGAGGGCGTCCTGCCCGCGTGTCCCTGTTCCTAGGAGAATGGCCAGGAGCTCCTGCCCCGTCAACGCGCCCGGCCCAACGGCCCAGAAACGCTCGCGCGGACGGTCCTGTTCGAGGTGCTCGGAAAGACGCAGCGGCATGGGAAAACAGTAAGGCACTGCGCCGGTTCGACATAGCCAGAATTACGCCGTCCGGCACCTAACGGCCGGTTCATTCCGGAGCGATCATTGCGGTGCGACCCCGTGCCTTGCTCATCCATCCACGAGGCGACGCCTTCCCCGGCCGTCCTACCCCTTCGTGGAGGCATCATGCCGATCACGCAAATCCGCGTTGCCGTTTCCCTGATCGCCCTGACCAGCGCGTTGATGGCCTGTACCACCGAGCCTGATCCTGTTGCCCCACGTCTCGCGGCGGGCGCACCATCGAACGCTCTCATCAGCGCAAGCAGCTGGGGACCGGAAACGCCGCCGTTTAACGATGAGGTCATCCTGCGCGACGTAACCGGCAACGGTGGTTTTGGGCACGTCAAATTCCGCCAACCCAACGACGCCGATAGAATCGTGAATCTGGATACCTGGGTTCGAGACCTGGAGCCCAACGCGACGTATCGGCTGCAGCGCGCTACGGACACCGCCATCAACGATGACTGCACCGGGACCAACTGGCTGACGCTGGGAAGAGGTACAGCACCGCAGGTGATCACGACGGATTGGCGGGGCACCGGTCGCGCAGACCTATTCCGCAACCTCGGCACCACCGCCATTGGTTCGACGTTCGACATTCATTTTCGCGTGATCGACGCCAGCGGAGCGGTCGTGTTGGAGAGCAGCTGTTACCAGTTCGTAGTCACGCAATAATCGCGGGAGAATAAAGACGCAACGGCATGGGAAAACACCTAACGGCCAGTGGATTTCGGAGCGATCATTGTGGTGCCACGTGCCTTCCGCACTCATCCACGAGGCGACGCCGTCCCCGCCGTACACTCAACCTCGTGGAGGAATCATGGGTCCCAGATCCGCAGTCTTTGCCGCTTCCCTAGCCATCCTGGCGGCGTGTACCGACCATGCCGCCGCTCCAACTGGCTTCGACCTGTCCGCGGCACGCAGCGGCGTGCCGTTCACCGCTGGGCTCGCGAGCCCAGCCTGGCAGGCAACGGCGGCGAGCCTCGTTGCCCAGGCGAACTTCACTCCGGTTGTTGCGGGGCATGCGTATCCCCTCCTGGGCGTCGCGCAGTATCTGGCCGTGCAGCGGGCGGAAGCCGCCGACGGTGGCACGGACGCCGAAGACCTGGCCTCCGACATCGGGATCGGGCGCGGCGGGCGCAACCGCCTCGAGCTGGATCGCGGCGCCGTCGCGGGCGCGTCGGCCGTCGTGCTGACCTACCTGTTCCCCACCGCGGCTCAGGCGTTGGCGGACATGGTCGCTGCGCAGGCGAACGCCGGTTCCGGCGATCCGCACCCCTCGTTCTCGCGCGGCGCGGAGATCGGCCGCGCGGTCGGCGCGGAGATCGTCACCCGAGCCCAAGCTGACGGATTCAGCAGGCCGTTCATCGGGACCGTTCCAGTGGGCTCCGGCCTTTGGATCAGTAACACCACCCCGGCGACGATCGCGGGCGGGCAGCTACCAGGGGTGACCCCCTGGTTCCTGACATCCGCGAGCCAGTTCCGGTCGGCGCCGCCCCCGGCGTTTGGGTCTGCGGCATTCACAGCGGCGCTAGCTGAAATCCGGCAGATCTCCGACACGCGCACCGCCGAGCAAGTACGGATCGCCGCGTTCTGGGCGCAAGGCGTGGGCACGCCCACCACGCCGGCGTTCTGGATCCAGCGCGCGACCGCGGGCATCAATGAACACGGTCTATCCGAGCGTGAGGCGACGCATCTCTACGCGCTGCTCACCGCGACGATGGCCGATGCCCAGATTGGATGCTGGGACGCCAAGGAGACGTACTGGTTCATTCGACCGTGGCAGGCGGACGTCGCGATCACCGTGGTCCCCGCGGTCGGGAAGCCCAACCACCCGTCCTATCCTTCGGGGCACAGCTGCGTCTCTTCGTCGGCCGCGGAAGTGTTGAGCACGTTCTTTCCCGAGCAGCGTGCGCAATTGGAAGCGATGGTCACCGAGGCGGGGGTGTCGCGCATGTACGGCGGTATCCACTACCGGTTCGACATCGAAGCTGGACAGGCGCTGGGGCGTAATGTCGCGCGATTCACAATCGCGGCAGATGCAGCGGGGAATTCGGTGTTGACGGCGCGGTAGAACAACGACTCAAAACGTGTAGGGGCGCAGCATGCTGCGCCCCTACATCATTCACCTTACATCTCGTGTTTCTTCAGGCCCCCGCTCCATGGCACTTCTTGAACTTTTTGCCGCTGCCGCAGGGGCACGGATCGTTGCGACCGACGCCCGCGTAGGCGCTCGCCGCAAACGCGGGCTCGGCCATGCCGCCCGCGCTCCGTTGCAGCGACGGCGGTGGGGGCTCTGCGCTCGTGACAAGACCGTCCGCGGCGGGTTTTGACGCCACCATCGGCGTCTGCCGGCGACTCGGGCCGGGCAGTCCGCCCGCCGGTCCGGTGACGGGACGGCCTGGCGGCCGCTGGCCACCCAGGCCGCGCTGCGGCGGGCCGATCTCGATCTGCAGCTTGAGCCACCGCTCCCCGAACGTGGTCTGGAGGTCCTGGATCAAGCCGACGAACATCTCGTAGGCATCCTGCTTGTACTCGACGAGCGGGTCCTTCTGGCCCCAGGCCCGGTAGTAGATGCCCTCGCGCAACTGGTCGAGATCGTAGAGGTGGTCCTTCCACTTCTCATCGATCACACCGAGGGTGACTTGCGACAGCGCCTGCTCGGCGAGGCCCGGGATGCCGACCCTGGTCTCGACGTCCCGCAGATAGCCGAGCTTCTGCTGGAACGCTTCCCGGCCGGCCTGCTGCGCGGCGCGCACCAGCTCCTCGCGCGTCTTGATCACCGCAGGATCGGTGACATCGGGAATCGAAATCAGGAACTTCTGGAGGAACTCCGTTTCGATGAGCGCCCGGTCCCACTGGCCCGGATCGTCGTAGTCCACGATCAGGCTGTCGGCGAGGTGCTCGACGGCGCTGTCGATCATCCGCTGCGCCTCGGCCTTCAGCTCTTCCCCCCCCTCGAGCGCGTACAGGCGCTGCGAGTAGATCACTTCCCGCTGCTTGTTCATCACGTCGTCGAACTGCAGCAGCTTCTTGCGCGCCTGGAAGTTCTGGAGCTCGACGCGCTTCTGGGCCTGGCCGATGGCCGCCGTGACCCAGGGGTGCGTGATGACCTCGCCCTCTTCGGCGCCGGTGCGGTCCATGATGCGCGCGATGCGGTCGGAGCCGAACAGTCGCATCAGGTCGTCTTCGAGCGACATGTAGAACACGCTCTGGCCGGGATCGCCCTGACGCCCGGAGCGGCCGCGCAGCTGGCGGTCGATGCGCCGCGCCTCGTGGCGCTCGGTGCCGATGATGACGAGACCGCACGGCGGGTCCTCGTTGCACTTCAGCTCTTTGATCTGCGTGGGGGACAAGTCCGGCTTCTCCACGAGCTGCCCGAACGGCGCCTCGCGCGACTTGATGCCGCACACCTGACACTTCTTGACGCCCGGGCCGAGTTTGATGTCGGTGCCACGGCCCGCCATGTTGGTCGCGATCGTGATCGAGCCGGGTTGTCCCGCCTGCGCGACGATCTCGGCTTCGCGCTGGTGGTACTTGGCGTTCAGCACCTCGTGCTTGAGCCCGCGCCGCTTCAACAGGCGGGCCAGGGTCTCGGAGACCTCGACGTTGACCGTCCCGACGAGGACCGGCAGGCCGCGCTTGTGCTGCCGATCGATCTCTTCCATGATCGCGTCGTACTTCTCTTTGCGCGTCTTGTAGACGAGATCGTGCTTGTCGACGCGCCGCACCGGCCGGTTGGTGGGGATCACCACGACCACGAGCTTGTAGATGTCGTGGAACTCGGTCTCCTCCGTCTCGGCCGTGCCCGTCATGCCCGAGAGCTTCTCGTACATGCGGAAGTAGTTCTGGATGGTGATCGTCGCGAGCGTCTGGGACTCCTCGCGCACCGCCACGCTTTCTTTCGCCTCGACCGCCTGGTGCAGGCCGTCCGACCAGCGCCGTCCCGGCATCAACCGGCCGGTGAACTCGTCGACGATGAAGACCTGCCCATCCTGCACGACGTATTCGACGTCTTTCTCGTACAGCGCATGCGCCTGCAGCAGCTTGTGGATGATGTGCAGCGTCTCGCTCTTGGCCGCGTATTCGGCCTCGACGGCGCGCCGCCGCTCGATCTTCTGCGCCGGCGTCAGCTCGGTGTCGTGCTCCAGCTCGTGGACGGCGTGCGAGATGTCGGGCACGAGGAACAGCGTCGGATCCTGCGGGGACATCGTCTCCACGCCCTTGTCGGTCAGGTGCACGGAGCGGCCCCGCTCGTCCATGACGAAGTACAGATCATCCTCGATGTCGCGCATCTTCTGATCGCGCGCCGGCAGCTTGCGATCGGCCAGCCGGCAGTCTGCTTGCGCACCAGCTGGACGACCTGGGCATTGTACAGAGCGTACTTTTCATCCGACTCCGCGCCCACCACGCCGGAGATGATCAGGGGCGTGCGGGCTTCGTCGATCAGAATCGAGTCCACCTCGTCGATGATCGCGTACACGTGCCCACGCTGCACGCGATGCTCCAGGCTGCCCACCATGTTGTCGCGCAGGTAGTCGAAGCCGAACTCGTTGTTCGTGCCGTAGGTGATGTCGCATTGATAGGCGGCGCGGCGCTCCGGCGTCGACGGCTGCGTATCGTCGATGCACCCGACGGTCAGGCCGAGCCACTTGAAGAGATGGCCCATCCATTGGGAGTCGCGCCGCGCGAGGTAGTTGTTCACCGTGACGAGATGTGCGCCCCGGCCGGCCAGCGCGTTGAGATACAGCGGCAGCGTGGCGACCAGCGTCTTGCCCTCGCCCGTCGCCATTTCGGCGATCTTGCCCTGATGCAACACGATGCCGCCGATGAGCTGCACGTCGTAGGGCACCATGTCCCATTTCATCGCGTGCCCCGTGACGACGACCTCGCTGCTCAGCAGGCGGCGGGCCGCTTCGCGCACCGTCGCAAACGCTTCGGGCAGCAGGTCGTCCAACGTCTGCTGCAGCTCGGAGACGAACGACTGCTCCGCTTTGTGCAGCTGATCGCCGAGGTTGGCGCGCTCGGTGGGATCGGGACAGTCGTGCTTCGCCTGCTTGAGGCGCTCGACCTCCGCCTGCAGGGCGCCGGTGCGCTGCGCAATGGCGTCGCGGAACCTGGCGGTCTGCGCCTGCAGCTCGCCGTCGGGGATTTCCTTGAGACGCACTTCGTGCTGGTGAATCGCATCCACGACCGGCTGGATGCGTTTCAGCTCGCGGTCGAACCGCGTCCCGAAGATTCTGGTGAACCAACGATTGGCCATTACACTCCTAGCGGTACAGCCCGTGCGTCCCGATGTATTCGCGCACCGGGTCGGGCACTAAATATCGAATGGAACGCCCCTGTTTGACGCGCTCCCGCACCTGAGTCGCCGAGAGGTCGATCGTGGGCACAGGGATGACCCGCGTGATCAACGGATGACGCACCACACTGGCGCCCGGCCGGGCGAAAACGACGATGTCGGCAAGTTCCGGAAGCGCTTCGACTTCCCACCAGTCAGCCAGATCGCGGGCGGCGTCCGCCCCTAGCAACAACGTGAACCGGTTCCCCGGCTCGCGATCGCCCAACGCCCGCAGGGTCCGAACGGTATACGAAGGCGTCGGCAACCCCAACTCGACCCGCTCCACACTGAACCGGGGGTTCCCCGCGACGCCCAAGTCCAGCATTTCCGCCCGCTGCTCCGGCGTCGCCTGATGACTGGCCCGGGCTCCGCGCTTGAGGGGTTGCTCGCGTGCCGGGAGAAAGCGTACGGCGCAACCCAACGCATCGGCCGCTGCTTCCGCCACGATCAGATGTGCGATATGCACGGGGTCGAACGATCCGCCGAACAGCGCTCCCCCCCCCCGGGCCACGCCGCTCAGGGTGTCGAGGGAGTGGACGGCGTCGCGCTGGAATCGGCCCCCGCGGGGCAGCTGCGCGCGAGGCCGGTCGCCTTGGGATAGAAGCGCCGCAGGTGCTCGCAGGTCTCCTGGAGCTCCTGCTTATAGCCGATCGCCCGGTAGCTATCCACCAGCCGCAGCAGCGCGTCCGGCGCCCGCTCCGTGGTGGGATAATTCGCAATCACGTCCTTGAAATAAATGATCGCGGAGTCCCACGCTTTGCGACGCAGATAGAAGATGCCGGTCTTGTACGTCTTCTCCGCAAACTCATTCTCCAGGCGCCGCACGTGAGGACGCGCCCGCGCAGCCGCCTCACTGTCGGGAAAGCGGCCGGCCAGCTCCTGATAAATGGCCAGCGCGGTCTCGCCGTACGAGGGGTCGAGCTCAGGGCGGTGCCAGAGCCGGAGGTTCGCGTCTCCCGCGCGCAGCAAGGCCAGCGGCGCGTATTCGGTGGTGGAGAATTCGTCGGAGACTTTGCGAAAATCGCTCGCCGCCTGCACGTAGTCACCGACCTGGAACGAGGTCTCGGCGAGGTAATACCGCACTTCCGCCAGTTCGGGACTTCCCGGTGGCAGCTGGAAACTGACCCGCTGGAAAATCACCTGCGCGCGACGAAAATCGCCGTGGCGGAACAGATTCATCGCCCGGGCAAGATCGACGTCCGGTTCCACCACCGGGGCGGCCCGCGGGACGCGCCCGCGGGGATGACAACCGGCCACGCCGGCCAGTGCCCCCGCGAGTGCCAGCGTGGCGATCGTCCGTTGCATCGTCATTCCGGTTCAGCCTTTCCTAATGCGTTGAGCTTTTCCTGGGCGCGCTGCGAAATCGTATCGCCCGGCGTGCCACCCGCGAGCGCCTGCTGATAACTCTCCATCGCGCCCGCAATGTCGCCTTGCGCGAGCCGCACGTCTCCGAGACCGAGGAACGCGCCGCGGACGACGTCGGGCGACGCGCCTGGGGCCGTCGCCCGCCGGAACCACCCTTCGGCGTCGGCCGGATGTCCCTGTTCGAGCGCGATTTGACCCGCGACGAGCGCGCAGAGCCCGAGTCCTTCGCGCGCCGATTCGACCACGGCCACCGCCCGTTGCCGCCGCACGACGCCCTCGAAGACGCGGACCGCCGTACTACACTCCCGGACCCGGACCAGCGTCATCCCGTACACGAACAGTAGCGAGTCGGCTCGGGCCGCGTCGACCGCGGTGGCCGCTGCAACCGGCAACAGCGCCCTCGCCTCGGCCGTATCGCTGCGATCGACCGCATCCAGTGCCGCCAGTGCGACATAACGTCCCAGCGGGCGTCGCGGCGCGATCTCCCGCAACCCGGTCAAGGCGCTCGCCAGGGCGGTCCGGTCATTGGCCGCGAGCGCCGCCCGCGCCACGCGATCCAGACCGTCGGCCGCTTCCTCGGCGCGTGAGCGGTCGCGCTGGGCGAGCGTCCGGTAGGACTCGGCGGCCAGGTCGTAATCCTCCGTATGCATCGCCGCGGCGGCGAGCTTGGCCAGCAGGGTCGCGCTGCCGGCGTTCGCGCGGAGGCCGAGCTGATACTCGGCGAGGGCGTCCGGATAGGCGCCCGCGGCATACGAGCGGTCGCCCAGCTCCTCGTGGTTGGCCGCGGAACGCGTGCACGCCAGCAGGAGCACCGCCAGTACCGTGATCGCCCGTCTCACTTCTTTTTCTTCTTTCTCTCGCTCTTGGCGCCGGCGGCGGCCATCGGTGACACGTCGGAGCGTGAGAGCAGCGCCAGATAGGCCTCGACGCGCGGATCCTCCGGTCGCCGGGCATGCAGCTCCTCCCAGACCGCGCGCGCGGCGAGTCCGTCGCCCGCGAGGTAGCACGCCAGCCCGAGCATGGCAGCGGCATCGAGAAAGGAGGGCCGCTCGCGCACGATGATCTGGAAGTGCTCGTGCGCGTCCAGCGCGCGACCGGCCTCCAGCAGCATCCGCCCCAGCTTGTAGCGCAGGTCGTGAAATCCCGGCCCGAGGGCCAGCGCCGCCTCGTACTGCGCGATCGCTTCGTTCAGGCCGCCCGCCTCCAGGTAGGCCTGGCCGAGCGCCGCGTGCTGGTTGGCCAGCTTGGCCGCGACGTGGCCGTGGAAACCCCCGCGCCGCTCCGTGGTCACCTGGCGGGCGCGTCGCAGCATGGCATTCGCCTCTTCTTCGCGTCCCAGCTCGTTCAGCACGAGCGCCCGATGAATCAACGCCTCGATGTAGTTGGGATTGAGCGCGAGGGCGCGATCGAGCTGCTCCAGCGCCTTGTCCGGCTGTCCGGCGAGCGAGTAGGAGAGGCCGAGCAGATGGTGCGCGTCCGCAAACGCGCGGCCGGTCGCGATGACCTCCTCGAGGAGATGAATCGCACCGTAATAGTCCTGCAGTTGAAACCGCTCGTTAGCCTGCTCGACCAGATGCTCGGGACTGACGTCCATGAATCTCCTCGTACCAGTCAACGAACTTGCGGATCCCTTCCTCGATGCCGACGCGCGGCTTGAAGCCCAGCACCCGGCCGGCATGGACCAGATCGGCATCCGTCAATCGCACGTCGCCCGGCTGATCGGGGTGGCGTTCGATGACGGCGTCCTGGCCCAGGGCCTGAGCAATCAGCGCGATCAGCCGATCCAGGCGCACCCGCTCGCCGCCGCCAAGATTGACCGTCTCGACCGTACCGGGCGTAGCGCTGGCCGTCCACTCCAGGGCGGCAAGGATGCCGTCCAGGCAGTCGGTAATATAGGTATAGTCGCGCTCGCTCGACCCATCCCCATGCATCCGCACCGGCCGGCCGCGCGCG